>BEIP01000292.1 GCA_002898955.1 bacterium HR39
TAGAGGGCGATCACGAAGTCCGCCGCCGCGGCCGCCTCGATGCGGCGCAGGATCACCTCGCGCGGGGTCAGCAGGTCGGAAAGCGAGATGGCGCAGAAGTCGTGGCCGAGCAGCGCGCCGGCCGCGGCCGCGGCCGCCTGGGCTGCGGTGATGCCGGGATGGACCACCACATCCACCCGCCGGCGCGGATCGTCGGCCGGCAGGCCGGCGAGCAGCTCGAACAGCGGGCTCGCCATGGCGTAGATGCCGGGATCGCCCGAGCACACCAGCGCCACCCGGCGGCCCCGTGCCGCGAGCTCCAGCGCTTGGGCACAGCGCTCCAGCTCGGCTCCGAGCGGGAAGGCGTGGAGCCCGCACCCCTTCGCCCGGGGGCCCAGCAGGGCGAGATAGCCGTCGTAGCCCACCAGGTCCTGCGCCCGGGCGAGCGCCTCCTCGGCGGCGCGGGTGAGACGGGCGGGATCACCGGGCCCCAGCCCCACCACGTCGATCCGCCCGCGGGCAAGGCCGATTCCGGTCGGATCGAACGGGCGGGGCGCCCGGGCCACGGCGCAGGTGGCCACGGCGTTGCGGCGCTTTTCGATCACGAGCCGTCCTTCGGGTCCGACGGCGGCGAGCGCCGCCGCCTCCGCCACACCGGGCGTGCCCACCGCCTCCTCCACCACCCGCGAGGGGTTGGGAAGCCGCGGCGCCTCCGCGGCCAGTTCCGCGGCGGTGAGGAAGCGAGCCGGCACGTCGAGATGCGCGGCCAGGGCCTGCACCGCCGGCTCGTCCATCTTGCGATCGAGACTCGTCACGCAGGCCACCGCCTCCCGAGCGAGGCCGGCTTCGGCCAGCGTTTCTTCCACCAGCCGGATCAGCGCATCCGCCGGCGCGCCGCGGCTCGTCCCGACCCCGAGGGCCAGCACCTGCGGATGCCACACCAGCCGCGCGGGATCGGGGGTGCGGGCTTCGGCGGTGACCTCCAGGACGAGCCGGGCGGCCGGATCCGCGGGCAGGGCGGTGCGCACCTCTTCCGGCAGCAGGCCCTCCGGATCGACGATCCGCAGGCCCTCGCCCTCGGCCAGCCGGCGCAGGAAGGCGGCGGGATCGGGGTGGGGGCCGGGGCGGAAGCCCGCGGGCGGAACGTCGAGGGCCGGCAGGCCGGAAGCGGCGGTGCGGTCGCTCTCCACCACCTCCGCACCGAGCCGCTCCGCCACCTCCCGGGCCAGGGTGCGGGCCCGGTGGGCTCCGAGCAGCGGCAGCACGTGGCGGTGCGCACCGTCCACCACCAGCACCGGCGGGTCGGTCCGCTTGTCGGAGAGATGCGGGGCGAGCAGGCGCACCACGATGCCGGCGGCGCAGAAGGCGACGATCGGCACGCCGGAACCGTAGAGCCGGGCGAGGGCGGCTCCGGCATCGTCGAAGGCGAAGGCGTCCCGACCGGCGAGGCGGGCCGGGAGGTGAAGCTCGGCCTGCGGCCAGCCGGCGGCCAGCACACGTGCGGCCTCCGCGTCGCGGCGGGTGAGGGCGAAGAGGGCGATACGGCTCACGCAGCGTCCCGACGGGCGATCACCAGCGACATGTAGGGAGCGGTGAGGGGCGCGTCGGCGTCGAGGCGCCAGATGGCCTCGCCCTCGCCGGAGAGCTCCGCCGCGAGCCAGGCGCTCTCGAGACGGCCGTACTCGGCGAGCAGCGCCTTAAGCCGGCGCAGATGTCCGCCGACCTTGAGCACCACCAGCACGTCGGCGACCTCGAGCAGTGCCCGCAGGCGGGCATCGGGCAGGGTGGCGGGCGTCACGACCACCACCTCCTCGCCCAGCGCGAGCGGCACGGCGAGGCGGGCGCAGGCGAGCGCCACGGCGTTCACCCCCGGATGGATGCGCACCGGGATGTCGGGGTCGAGGAAGCGCAGCACCCGGGCGGCGGTGCCGTAGAACAGCGGATCGCCGAGGCACAGCAGCGCCACCTCCTCGCCCAGCCCGCTGACGCGCTCGGCCTCTTCGGCCAGCGCCGCGTAGAAGTCGGCCTTCTCGCCCTCGCCCGCGCGCATGCCGAGCTCGAACACGCGCACCGGCAGATCCGGGCGCAGATGCGGACGGACCACATCGAGCGCCCGCGGGCGGGTGCCGGCGGCGGCCACGGCCCAGACGGCGTCCACCCGCTCCAGCAGGCGGCGGGCGGCGAGGGTGAGCAGGTCCGGATCGCCGGGTCCGGTCCCGACGAGATGGAAGGGAGCGCGTCGCGGATTCATGACGGTGGCTTCATCCACACGAGACGGGTCACGGGTGCGAGCGCCCGCCAGATGGTCCGCCCGGCCACCTCTTCCAGTCGTGAGACGGCGGTGCGCGAGAGACGTCCGCCGTGGGCGGCGCGGAAGGCGAGGAGCACGGCCTCCCCCTCGGCGCTCACCGCGTGCGCCACCAGCCGTCCGCCGGGGCGCAGCCGCTCGGAGCAGGCGTCCAGAAGCCCCGCGGTCTCCAACCCGCCGCCCACGAAGACGGCGTGCGGGGCGTGGTCGTCGGGCAGCACCGCTGGCGCCTCGCCCTCGATCACCTGCAGCTCCGGCACGCCGAGCCGCTTGGCGTTTTCGCGAATGCGCGCGGCGCGATCCTTCCGCCGCTCGATGGCGAAGGCCACCGCCCGCGGCGTGCTGCGCATCCACTCGATCGCCACCGCACCCGAGCCCGCCCCCACGTCCCACAGGATTTCCCCGGGCTGCGGGGCGAGGGCGGCAAGCGCCCCGGCGCGCACCTCGGCCTTGGTGATGTTGCCGTCGTGTGCGAAGAAGTCCTCGGGCAGGCCCGGCACGCGCGAGGGCACGGGGCGGGCGGGATCGTCGGGGAGCTCGAATCCCACCACGTTGAGCTCGGCGAAGGCCTTGCTCCGCGCCTGCTCCGCGGTGCCGTCCCAGCGCGCCTCCTGCGGCCCGCCGAGGTGCGCCAGCACGTGGAAGGTGGCGTCGGCGAAGCCGTCCTCGCAGAGCAGGTCGGCGATGCGCGAGGGGCCTTCCTCGTCGGCGGTGAGTACCAGCACCCGCGCGCCGGGGGCGTAGGTGCGGCGGATGCGGGCGAGCGGACGGCCGTGGACGGTGGTGGTGACGGTCTCCTCGAGCGCCCACCCGAGGCGCGCGCAGGCGAGCTGGAAGCTCGAGACGTGGGGGACGAACTCCACCTCCTCGATCGGGAAGACCTGCACCACCAGCCGGCCGACGCCGTACCAGAGGGGATCGCCGGAAGCGAGGATCACCGTGCGCCTGCCGCGATAGCGGGCGAGATCGCGCACCGCCTGCAGGATGGGGGCGGTCCACACCACCCGGAAGGCGTGGGAGGGCGGCACCAGGGCCAGATGGCGGCGCCCGCCCACGAG
>BEIP01000293.1 GCA_002898955.1 bacterium HR39
ATGATCACCCGCAAGTGCGCGCCGGGTCTCGCCGTGGGCTGCACCATCGTCGCCAAGCCGGCGAGCGCCACGCCGTTCTCGGCGCTGGCGCTGGCGGTGCTGGCCGAGCGGGCCGGCTTCCCGAGGGGCGTGTTCAACGTGGTGACCGGCCCGGCCGGCCCCATCGCCGACGAGCTGTGCGAGAACGACAAGGTCCGCAAGCTGTCCTTCACCGGCTCGACCGAGGTCGGCCGGCTGCTGCTGAAGAAGTGCGCCGACACCGTCAAGCGGGTGTCCATGGAACTCGGCGGCCACGCGCCCTTCATCGTCTTCGAGGACGCGGACCTCGACGCCGCGGTGCAGGGCGCGCTGGTGTGCAAGTTCCGCAATGCCGGCCAGACCTGCGTGTGCGCGAACCGCATCTTCGTCCAGGCCAAAGTGTTCGACGCCTTCGCCGAGAAGTTCGCCGCGGCGGTCGCGAAGCTGAAGGTGGGCCCGGGTACCGAGCCCGGCGTGCAGATCGGCCCGCTCATCGACGGGAACGCGCTGCGCAAGGTGGAGGCGCACGTGCAGGACGCGGTGGAGAAGGGGGCGAAGGTGCTCACCGGCGGCCGCCGCCATGCACTGGGCGGGCTGTTCTACGAGCCCACCGTGATCGGCCCCTGCACGCCGGAGATGAGGATCACCACCGAGGAGACCTTCGGGCCGGTGGCGCCGCTCTACCGCTTCGAGACCGAGGAGGAGGCGGTGGCGCTCGCCAACGACAGTCCCTATGGGCTCGCCGGCTACTTCTACGCCCGCGATCTCGGCCGCGTCTTCCGGGTGGCCGAGGCGCTGGAGGTGGGCATGGTGGGGGTGAACACCGGCATCGTCTCCACCGAGGTGGCGCCCTTCGGCGGCGTCAAGCACAGCGGTCTCGGGCGCGAGGGCTCGAAGTACGGCATCGACGAGTACGTGGAGATCAAGTACCTCGCCCTCGACGGCATCGACTGAGCGGGAGGGCGCGGTGGCCCACTACGACCTCTTCGTGATCGGCGGCGGCTCCGGCGGGATCGCGTGCGCCCGCCGGGCCGCTTCCCACGGGGCGCGGGTGGCGCTGGCCGAGGCCGGGCGGCTCGGCGGCACCTGCGTGATCCGCGGCTGCGTGCCCAAGAAGCTGATGCACTACGCGGCGCGGCTGCGCGACCGGCTGTCGCTGCTGCCCGGCTACGGCTTCGACCTCGATCCGCCGGTCTTCGACTTCCGCCGGCTGCTGGAGAACCGCAACCGCGAGATCCGGCGGCTCGAGGGCATCTACCACACCCTGCTGGAGAGCTCCGGCGTCCATCTCTACCGCGGCCGCGCCCGCATCGACTCCGACGGCACGCCGCCGCACGGGGTGGTGGTGGACGGGGAGCGCCACACCGCCGAGCGGGTGGTGGTGGCGGTGGGATCCCGCCCGGTGCTGCCGGACGTGCCGGGCATCGAGCACGCCGTCACCTCGGACTTCCTGCTGGAGGAGGTCTACGAGCAGCCCCGGCGGATGGTGGTGGTGGGCGCCGGCTACATCGGCATCGAGCTCGCCAGCATCTTCAACGCGCTCGGAACCCGCGTGCAGCTCGTGATGCGCCGCGAGCTGCCGCTGCGCGGCTTCGACCAGGAGCTGCGCATCGAGATCGCCGAAGCGCTGGTGCAGGCGGGGATCGATCTCGTGCCCGAGGCCCGCGTCGAGCGCATCGAGGCGTCCGACGGCACGAAGCTGGTGGTCACCGACCGCGGCGTGCTGGAGGCCGATCTCGTGCTCTTCGCCACCGGGCGGCACGCCATCCCCAACACCCGCGGGCTCGGCCTCGCCGAGGCGGGGGTGCGCATGACGCTCGACGGGGTCATCCACGTGGACGTGGGCTACGAGACCAACGTGCCCGGCATCCACGCCATCGGCGACTGCTCGGACCACGCCGGCCACGGCCTCGACCCCTCCCAGCACGATCTGACGCCGGTGGCCATCGCCGAGGGCCGCGCGCTGGCCGAGCGCTGGTTCAACGACAATCCGGAGGTCGTGAACTACGAGACGATCCCCACCGCCGTGTTCGGCCTGCCCGAGGCGGCGAGCGTGGGGCTCGGCGAGGAGCGGGCGCGGGCGCTCGGCTACGCGGTGGAGGTTTACCGCACGCGTTTCCGCCCCATGCTCTACACCCTGCCGGGGCTCGAGCGGCGCTTCTTCGCCAAGCTGGTGGTGGACGCCGACTCGGACCGGGTGCTGGGGCTGCACGTGGTCGGCGAGGACGCGGCGGAGATCGTGCAGGGCTTCGCCGTCGCCATGACCGCGGGCGCCACCAAGCGCCACTTCGACGAGACGGTGGCGCTGCACCCGACCTCGGCGGAGGAACTCGTGCTCATGTACCAGCCCGTGAGCGGGGCTGCGGGGGAGCGGACGTCATGACGGCAGGCGCGAAGCACTGGCGGCCGGACAGCTGGCGGGAAAGGCCCGTCCGGCAGATGCCCGAATACCCCGATCCGGCGAAGCTGCGCGCGGTGGAGGAGCGGCTTTCCACCTTCCCGCCGCTGGTCTTCGCCGGCGAATGCCGCACCCTCGAGCGGCGGCTCGCCCAGGTGGCGGAGGGGCGCGCCTTCCTGCTGCAGGGCGGCGACTGCGCCGAGGCCTTCGCCGAGTTCAACGCCAACAAGATCCGCGACACGCTGCGCGTGCTCCTGCAGATGGCGGTGGTGCTCACCTTCGGTGCCGGCATGCCGGTGGTGAAGGTGGGCCGCATGGCCGGCCAGTTCGCCAAGCCGCGGAGCGAGCCGGTGGAGCGCCGCGACGGGCGCGAGCTGCCGGCCTACCGCGGCGACATCGTGAACGCCATCGACTTCGACGAGCGGGCGCGCGAGCCCGATCCGGAGCGGATGATCCAGGCCTACATGCAGGCCGCCGCCACCCTCAATCTGCTGCGCGCCTTCACCGAGGGCGGCTACGCCTCGCTCACCCGCGTCCACGAGTGGAACCTCGGCTTCGTCGCCCGCTCGCCGCAGGGCGAGCGCTACCGCGACTTCGCCGACCGCATCACCGAGGCACTCGAGTTCATGCAGGCGTGCGGCATCACCGAACTCGACACGCCGGCCATCCGCCGCACCGAGTTCTACACCTCGCACGAGTGCCTGCTGCTGCCCTTCGAGCAGGCCATGACCCGCGTCGATTCCACCACGGGGCTGTGGTACGACACCTCGGCCCATTTCCTGTGGATCGGCGATCGCACCCGCCAGCTCGACGGGGCGCACGTGGAGTTCTGCCGCGGCATCCAGAACCCGCTCGGCATCAAGGCCGGGCCGACCATGACCCCCGACGAGCTGCTGCGGCTTCTGGACGTGC
>BEIP01000294.1 GCA_002898955.1 bacterium HR39
GGCCGGACGTGTGCACCTTCCACTTCACGCCGAAGGACGGCGAGTGCTGGGCCAGCACCCGCATCCGGCTCGCGAAGACCCAGAAGCTGTACGCGATCGCGGAGATGAGCGACGGCTCGCTCTACATGGCGAGCCGCGAGGTCAAGGTGACCATCGGCGGCTGCGGCGGCTGAGAGGAGGAGAGTGCAGATGGCGACCGAATCCCGTCCCCGTGTGCGGGTGCCCAAGACGGCGGCCCGCGGTGAGATCGTCGAGGTCAAGGCGCTGATCTCGCACGAGATGGAGTCCGGGCAGCGCAAGGACAGCCAGGGCAACATCATCCCACGCAAGATCATCAACCGCTTCGAGGCCCGCTACAACGGCGAGCTCGTCTTCGCCATGGACCTGCACCCGGCGATCTCCGCCAATCCCTACATCGCCTTCAAGCTGAAGGTGGACGAGCCGGGCGAGCTCGAGTTCAAGTGGGTGGACGACGACGGTTCGGTCTACACCGACAAGGCGAAGATCGACGTCAAGGGCTGAGGGATCGCGAGGCGGACCATCGGAGGGGAGAGATGGCGAAACGCGTGCTCGCCGTGCTGGCGGTCGCGGCGGTGGCGGCGGCCGGCGCGTCCGTTCCCGCCGGCGCCGAGGAGCAGTGGCCGGCACCGGGTTACCAGTCGGTCCAGCCGCAGCCCGGCAATCCGCTGCCGGAGCTCGTTTCCGGCTACTGGTTCCGCACGGTCGAGGTCCGGGCGCTGCAGGACGACGACTTCGAGAACCCGGGCTTCCTGTGGGTCGAACGGGGCGCGGAACTGTGGAACACCAAGGCCGGTGAGGCCGGCAAGTCCTGCGCCGACTGTCATGGGGCGGCCGAGGAGAGCATGAAGGGGGTGGGTGCCAGCTATCCGAAGTGGAACGCGGAGCTGGGCAAGCCCGTCAACCTCGAGATGCGCATCAACCTCTGCCGCGAGCGCAACCAGAAGGCCGAGCCCTGGAAGTGGGAGTCGGACGAGCTCCTCGCGATGACCACGTACGTCAAGTACCAGTCGCGAGGGATGCCGATGAAGATCGACATCTCCGGCCCCATGCAGGAGTGGTGGGAGCGCGGCAAGGAGGCCTACTACAAGCGGCGCGGCCAGCTTGGCATGTCCTGCGCCCACTGCCACGAGACGTACTGGGGTCACAAGCTTCGTGCCGACACCCTGAGCCAGGGGCACATCAACGGCTTCCCCACCTACCGGCTCAAGTGGCAGAAGATCGGCTCGCTGCACCGCCGCTTCCGCGGCTGCGAGGAAGATATCCGCGCCAACAGTAGCCCCTACGGGGACGACGAATATCTGGCCCTCGAGGTGTATCTGAGCTGGCGCGGCGAAGGGCTGCCCATCGAGACCCCCTCCGTTCGCCAGTGATCCCTCGTGCGGGGGGCGGCCCGCTGCGGGCCGCCCTTCGTGCGTCCCGTTGCATCAGCATGTGCCGATACACCGATCACGGAGCGAGGCCCGTCGATGCTCACCCGCCGCGACATGCTGCAGATCGCCGTGGCCACGGCACCGCTGCTCGCCGGCCTCGGCAACGTCACCCGCGCGCTGGCGCAGCAGCGTCTCACCCAGGACGACATCCTGTGGTTCGAGCCGAAGGGTCAGCTGACGCTCTTGCACATCACCGACCTCCACGCCCAGCTCGTGCCGCTCTATTTCCGCGAGCCCTCAGTGAACATCGGTGTCGGCGAGGCGGCGGGACGGCCGCCCCATCTCACCGGCCGGCAGTTCCTCGCGTCCTTCGGCATCGAGCCGGGCTCGCCCGAGGCGTACATGCTCACCAGCGAGGACTTCGACGCGCTGGCGAAGACCTACGGCAGGGTGGGCGGACTGGACCGCATCGCCACGCTGGTCGAGGCGGTGCGGGCCGAACGCGGTGAGGATCGCGTCCTGCTGCTGGACGGGGGTGACACCTGGCAGGGCTCGTGGACCGCGCTCCGGACCCGCGGCGAGGACATGGTCGAGGCCATGAAGCTGCTGCGGCCCGACGCCATGACCGCGCACTGGGAGTTCACCTACGGCGAGGAGCGCGTTCTGGAGCTCATCGACCGGCTCGGCTTTCCCTTCCTCGCGCAGAACGTGCGCGACACCGAGTGGGAGGAGCCGGTGTTCGACGGCTACGCCATGTACGAGAAGGGCGGCGTGCGCGTCGCGGTGATCGGCCAGGCCTTCCCCTACACGCCGGTGGCCAATCCCCGCTGGATGATCCCCAAGTGGAGCTTCGGCATCCGCGAGGACGAGCTGCGCGAGGTGGTGCGCACCGTGCGCGAGGAGGAGGGCGCGGAGCTGGTGGTCCTCCTCTCGCACAACGGCTTCGACGTGGACCACAAGCTGGCCTCGCGCGTGCCCGGCATCGACGTCATCCTCACCGGCCACACCCACGACGCCATGCCGCGGCCGATGAAGGTGGGGAACACCCTGCTGGTCGCCACCGGCTCGCACGGCAAGTTCGTCTCGCGGCTCGACCTGCAGGTGGACGGCGGCCGGGTGGTGGACGTCTCCCACAAGCTGATGCCGGTGCTGGCCGATGCCATCGCGCCGCACCCCGAAGTGGCGGCGAAGGTGGAGGAGCTGCGCGCGCCGTTCGCGCAGGAGCTGGCCGAAGTGGTGGGCGAGACGGAGATCGTCCTCTACCGGCGCGGCAACTTCAACGGCACCATGGACGACGTGATCTGCGCGGCGCTGCTGGAGCGGCGCGACGCCCAGATCGCCCTCTCGCCCGGCTTCCGCTGGGGTGCGTCGCTGCCCTCGGGCATGCCCATCGACCGCGAGTTCGTCTACACCCACACGGCCATGACCTATCCGCAGGTCTACCGGTTGGAGATGACCGGCGAACAGCTCAAGATGATCATGGAAGACGTCGCCGACAATCTCTTCAATCCCGATCCCTATTACCAGCAGGGCGGCGACATGGTGCGGGTCGGCGGCATGGGCTACCGCATCGATCCCTATGCGGAGATGGGCAGGCGCATCTCCGACATGACGCTGCTTGCCACCGGCGAGCCCATCGAGCCGTCGAAGACCTACGTGGTGGCCGGCTGGGCCTCGGTGAACGAGGGCGTCGAGGGGCCACCGGTGTGGGAGCTGGTGCTCGACTACATCCGCGACCGCAGGGTGATCCGCGGCGAGAAGGTGAGCCGCGTCGAGGTGGTGGGACGCTGAGGCCGTGGCGGGCTTCGAGATCGGCCATCTCGGAGCGTTCCTCGGCGGCGTGCTCAGCTTCCTGAGCCCCTGCGTGCTGCCGCTGGTACCGCCCTATCTGTGCTATCTGGCCGGGCTCACCTTCGACCAGCTCGCC
>BEIP01000295.1 GCA_002898955.1 bacterium HR39
CGCGGCGCGGACGCGGCCCGCGGGCGCGGCCGCCCATGCCGAACAGCCCGCCGAGGATCTCGTCGAGGTCGAAGAACTCCTCGAACTCCGGCGGCGTCTCGTAGCGGTGGGGACCGCCGGCCTCGGCGTACTCGCGCCAGAAGCGCTGCCGCGGCCGCTCCTGACCGGTCTCGTCGATCTCGCCGCGGTCGTACTTGGCCCGCTTCTCGGGATCGCCGAGGATCTCGTAGGCCTGGGTGATCTTCTTGAACTTTTCCTCGGCTTCCTTGTTGCCAGGGTTGAAGTCCGGGTGGTACTTCTTGGCGAGCTGCCGGTAGGCCTTGCGGATCTCCTCCTGCGAGGCCGTCCGCGGCACGCCGAGGATCTGATAGAGGTCCTCCGCCACCATTCACCCCTTCCGCTGCGTCGGACTGTCCCGAAGCGACCGCTCCGGCGGAGCGGGAGGCGGGGCCCTCAGGCCACCGCCTCCACGCCGCCGTGCACCGCACCCGCGAGCTCGAGTGCGTGCTCGAGGGCGTCGTCCACCGTCTCCAGCCAGACGAAGCGCAGCTCGTTGCGCACGCTCTCCGGGATGTCCGGCAGGTCCTTGCGGTTGCGCGCCGGCAGCAGCACGGTGCGGATGCCGGCCCGGTGCGCGGCCAGCGTCTTCTCCTTGATGCCGCCCACCGGCAGCACCAGCCCGCGCAGCGAGATCTCGCCGGTCATCGCCACGTCCGAGCGCACCGTGCGGCCGGTGACCAGCGAGGCGATGGCGGTGAAGATGGTCACGCCCGCGCTGGGGCCGTCCTTGGGCACCGCACCCGCCGGCACGTGGACGTGCAGGTCGCTCTCGTCGAAGACCTTGGGGTCGAAGCCGAGCTGCTTCGCCCGGGCCTTGACGAGGGTGAGCGCGGCCTGGGCGCTCTCGCGCATCACGTCGCCGAGCTGGCCGGTGAGGATGAGTTTGCCCTTGCCCGGCACCAGCGTCGCCTCGACGAAGAGGATCTCGCCGCCGAAGGGCGTCCAGGCGAGACCGGTGGCCACGCCGGGGATCGAGGTGCGCATGGCCACCTCGCTCTCGTACTTCGGCGGGCCGAGGATCTCGGGGATGTCCCCGGCGCGCACGTGCACGTGCTGCGCGCTGCCCTCGGCGATCCTGACCGCCGCGTGGCGCACCACCGAGCCGATCTCCCGCTCGAGGTTGCGGCAGCCGGCCTCGCGCGTGTACTCGCGGATGATGCGCACCAGCGCATCGTCGTCGATGGAGAACTGCTCCTCGGCGAGGCCGTTCTGCTTGAGCTGCCGCGGCACGAGGTAGCGCCTCGCGATCTGCAGCTTCTCCTCGTCGGTGTAGCCCGGGATCTCGATGATCTCCATCCGGTCGCGCAGCGGCCCCGGGATCGTCTCGGCAATGTTTGCCGTGCAGATGAACATCACCTGCGAGAGGTCGAACGGCACGCCGAGATAGTTGTCCCGGAAGCTGTGGTTCTGCTCCGGATCGAGCACCTCCAGCAGCGCCGCGGCCGGATCGCCGTGGATGCCGGTGCCGAGCTTGTCCACCTCGTCCAGCATCAGCACCGGATTGCGGGTGCCGGCCTTGCGGATCGCCTGGATGATGTTGCCGGGCAGCGCGCCGATGTAGGTGCGCCGGTGACCGCGGATCTCGGCCTCGTCGTGCACGCCGCCGAGGCTGATGCGCACGAACCTGCGGCCCGTGGCCCGCGCGATGCTCTGGCCGAGCGAGGTCTTGCCGACGCCGGGCGGGCCGACGAAACACAGGATCGGCGCCTTGCCCGTCGGGTTGAGCTTGCGGACGGCGAGGTATTCGAGGATGCGGCGCTTGACCTTCTCGAGGTCGTAGTGGTCGGCATCCAAGATCTCGCGCGCCTTCCGGATGTCGATCACCTCCTCGTCGAGCTTCGACCAGGGCAGCTCGACCAGCCACTCGAGGTAGGTGCGCAGCATGCCGTATTCGGCCGCACCCTCGGGCATGCGCTCGAGGCGGCGCAGCTCCTTGCGGGCGTGCTGCTTCACCTCCTCGGGCATGCCCGCTTCCTCGATGGCCTTCTCGAGCTCCTCGAGCTCGGCCTCGCGCTCGCCCTCCTCGCCGAGCTGACGGCGGATGGTGCGCAGCTGCTCGCGCAAGAGCCGCTCGCGGTTCTCCCGCTCGATGGTCTGGCGGGTCTCCTCGGCGATCTCCTGCGACAGCCTGAGGACCGCGATGCGGTGCGCCAGCAGGCGCAGCACCAGCGACAGGCGCGCCTCCACGTCGAAGGTCTCGAGGACCTCCTGCTTCTCCTTCGATTCGAAGTCCATGAAGGAGGCGACGAAGTCGGCCAGCATGCCGGGCGAGGAGATGTTGCGGATGGCCTCGGCCACCTCGCTCGGCACCTGCGGCAGCATGCCCAGCGCCTCGATGGCGAGGCGCCTGAGCTCGTTCATGCGCGCCTCGACCGCCGGCGTACGCTCCTCGCGGATCTCCACCTCCTCGACCCGCGCGGCGAGGAAGGGGAAGCCCTCCACGTACTCGATCACCCGGAAGCGCCTGACGCCCTGGCAGATGACGTGGTGGTGGCCCTCGCCGGTGGTGACGAAGCGCAGCACGTTGCCGAGCGTGCCGATCAGGTGGAGGTCACCCCCGCCGGGCTCCTCCGTCTCCGGCTCCTTCTGCAGCACCACGCCGACGGGCCGCTCCGCCTCGAGGCTCGCCTGCACGGCGAGCACCGAGCGCCGGCGTCCCACGGAAAGCGGCAGCACCACGCCGGGGAAGAGCACGGCGTTCCTGAGCGGCAGGATCGCCACCACGCCCTCCGGGAGCGGCGGCAGCCGCTCCTCGCCGCCCGCGGCCGGAGCCCCGGCCGGCGCTCCCCGCTGCGGTGCGACCCGTCCTTCGAGCCGTTCCTCGCTCACGGCTTCACCTCACATCCGTTCGAGTTCGACGACCAGCAGACCGTCTTCGAGCCGGCTTCCGGCGTGCAGCCACGGCCCCGCCGGCAGGCGCAGGCGGCGCTCGAAGCGGCCGTAGGGTGTCTCCATGCGCACCAGCCCCGCCCGGCGGGCGAAGGGCGGCAGCGGCCGATGGCCGCGCACCACGAGGGTGCCGTCGCCGACGGCCACCTCGAGCTCCTCCGGGCGCACGCCGGGGAGCGCCGCCACCACCACGAGCCGGCGCTCGTCGGCGAAGACGTCGACGGGCGGCTCCCACTGCGGGCGGGCGGACGCTTCCGCGGGCACGAAGAACTGCCGCTGCAGGCGCTCGGCGCGCGCGATCATCTCGCACGCTTCCAGCCACATCCATCGTCTGGGATCGAAGGCCATGGAATCCGTATCCTCC
>BEIP01000296.1 GCA_002898955.1 bacterium HR39
TCACGGCTTCTGCACCCTGGAGCCGAACACCATGGTCGCCTACAAAGTGGACGCCTATTACAGCCCCGCCGACGACCGGAACCGGCGCTGGAACGATCCGGCGATCGGCATCGAGTGGCCGGTGGCGGAGGCCGACGCGATCCTCTCGGGCAAGGACAAGGCCGCGCCGCTTCTGGCCGATCTAGGCCGGGTGTTCTGATTCAAGGTATTGAGATCGTTCGGTCGGGCGGATTGAACCCGACCTCAGGCTGGCGCAGGCGCGGTCGAGCGTGGCCCGTGCCCATCCCGCGGATACCGACCCCACTGGCAGGAATTGGACGGAGTTGAGATCGATGCGCATTCTGGTGACGGGCGGCTGCGGCTTCATCGGCTCCGCCCTCGTGCTGCATCTGGTGCAGGACCTCGGTCACGAGGTGCTCACCCTCGATGCCCTGACCTACGCCGCCAACCCGATCTCGCTCCAGCCGCTGGCGGACGATCCGCGCCACCGCCTGGAACAGGCCGACATCTGCGATCCGGCCCGGGTCCACGCGCTCTACGCCGAGTTCAAGCCCGATGCGGTGATGCATCTGGCCGCCGAGAGCCATGTCGACCGCTCGATCACCGATCCGGGTGCCTTCGTGCGCACCAACGTCATCGGCACCCAGGTCATGCTCGACGGCGCCCGCACCCACTGGGAGAGCCTGTCCGGCGCGGCCAAGGCGAACTTCCGCTTCCTCCACGTCTCCACCGACGAGGTCTACGGCTCGCTGCCGCCGGACGCCTTCTTCACGGAAGAGAGCCGCTACGATCCGCGCTCGCCCTACTCGGCCTCGAAAGCGGCCTCCGACCACCTCGCCCGCGCCTGGCACGAGACCTACGGCCTGCCGGTGCTGGTGACGAACTGCTCGAACAATTACGGGCCGCGCCACTTCCCCGAGAAGCTGATCCCGCTGATGATCCTGGCCGCGCTCGAGGGCAAGCCGCTGCCGGTCTATGGCGACGGCCTGAACGAGCGCGACTGGATCCATGTCGAGGACCATGCCCGCGGCCTCGTCGCGGTGCTGGAGCGCGGGCGCATCGGCGAGACCTACCTGCTCGGCGGGCGCTCGGTGAGGAACAACCTCGAAGTGGTGAAGGCGCTCTGCGCCGCCTTCGACCGGCTCCGGCCCGAGAACGGCCCGCATGAGCGCCTGATCACCTTCGTCGCCGACCGGCCCGGCCACGACCGGCGCTACGCCATAGACCCGTCGAAGGCGGAAGCCGAGGTCGGCTGGCGACCGACCAAGGTGTTCGAGCAGGCGCTGGAAGAGACCGTGCGCTGGTACCTCGACAACGAGGCGTGGTGGCGCCCGATCCGCGAGGGCCGCTATTCCGGCGAGCGCCTCGGCCTCGCGCAAAAGAGCGCGTGAGCCTGATGGATATCCTGATCCTCGGCGGCGCCGGGCAGGTCGGCACGGAGCTTCAGGCCTTCCCCTGGCCCGAGGGCGTGCGGGTGCACGCCCCGGACCGCCAGAGCCTCGACATCACCGACGAGGCCGCTGTCGCCGCAGCACTCGAAGCGCGCGCCTACGCGGTGGTGATCAACACCGCCGCCTACACCGCGGTGGATCGGGCCGAGAGCGAGGTCGCGGCCGCGTGGCGGCTCAACGCGCTGGCCCCGGCGATCCTCGCCGCCGAGACGAGGCGGCGCACCATCCCCCTCGTCCACGTCTCGACCGATTACGTGTTCGACGGGGCGGGCGAGGGCTTCTACGCCCCCGATGCGCCGGTGAACCCGAGAAGCGTCTACGGCGCCAGCAAGGCGGCGGGCGAAATGGCGGTGCGCAGCGCCAACCCGCGCCACGTCATCATCCGCACCGCCTGGGTGGTGAGCCCGCACCGGGGCAACTTCGTCAAGACGATGCTGCGCTTGGCAAACGAGCGGGAGAAGCTCACCGTGGTGGACGACCAGCACGGCTGCCCGACCTCGGCCGCCGACCTCGCGGGCGCGCTTGCCGCCATCGCCCTGCGGCTGGCGGGCGACGAGTCCGCGCCCACCGGCACCTTCCACTGCGTCAACGACGGCGCGACGACGTGGTGCGACTTCGCCCGTGCGATCGTCGCGGGGTCGGCCCGGCGCGGCGGGCGCTCGGTGCCGATCGAGGGCATCCCGACCGCCGCCTACCAGACCCCGGTCCGGCGCCCGGCCAATTCCCGCCTCTCGACCCAGAGCCTGACCGACGCCTACGGCCTCGCGCCCCGCTCCTGGGAGGCGGCGCTCGACGACATCCTCGACCGGCTGGTCGGGCCGGTCCGCTCCCACTGATCAGGACGTGTTTGCCATGAAGGGCATCGTGCTCGCCGGCGGCTCCGGCACAAGGCTGCATCCGGCCACGCTCGCCATCAACAAGCAGCTGCTGCCGGTCTACGACAAGCCGATGATCTACTATCCGATCTCGGTGCTGATGCTGGCGGGCATCCGCGAGATCCTGATCATCTCGAGCCCGGAGCACCTCGGCAACTACCAGCGCCTGCTCGGCACGGGCGAGCAGTTCGGCCTGAACTTCTCCTACGCGGTGCAGCCGCGGCCCGAGGGTCTGGCCCAGGCCTTCCTCATCGGCCGCGACTTCGTCGGCGCGGACGACGTGGCGCTGGTGCTGGGCGACAACCTGTTCTTCGGCAACGGCATGAGCGAACTGCTCGCCAAGGCACGCGCCCGCACGAGCGGGGCGACGGTGTTCGCCTACCACGTCGATCATCCCGAGGCCTACGGCGTCGTCACCCTCGACGAGGCCGGCCGCCCGCTGCGGCTGGTGGAGAAGCCGAAGACGCCGGAGAGCCCCTGGGCGGTGACGGGTCTGTACTTCTACGACAATCAGGTGCTCGACATCGCCGCCGCCGTGACGCCGTCCGACCGGGGCGAACTCGAGATCACGAGCGTCAACCAAGCTTATCTTGAGCGCGGCGAGCTGCATGTCGAGCGGATGAGCCGCGGCTATGCTTGGCTCGATACGGGGACGCACGACAGCCTGCTGGAAGCCGCCGAGTTCGTGCGGGTCCTGCAGCACCGGCAGGGGCTTCAGGTGGCCTGCCTGGAGGAGATCGCCTACCTCCAGGGCTTCATCGGCCGCGAGCAGATGCAGGCGCGCGGCGAGTTGTTCGCTAAGACTAAGTATGGACAGAACCTTCTGCGGCTTGCAAGGGAACAGTCCCTTGCTCCGTCAATGACTAATTAGTTCCAAATCGTAGTTCTGAAGCACGCGTGGAATTTGATGCTGATTTATTTTCGAGCCAAGCAAATCAGCACATATCACCACATTGGGGAGTGGACTCGATCGCAAT
>BEIP01000297.1 GCA_002898955.1 bacterium HR39
CCACCGCGAGCTTGGCGGCGTAGAGCGCATCGATCGGCGTGGCGCCGGCCGAGAGGATGCCGGTCGCCGCCACCGCGAGGGTGGCGAGCAGGGTGAGGAGCGGCAGCGGCAGGCGCAGGCGCTCGGGCACGCCCACGTGCGGCCAGCGGGCGCGGTGGGCCAGCAGGAACAGCTCGCGGGCGCGCTCCGGCGGATGGAAGCGGGCGAGGGCGGTGGGCATCAGCAGCCAGAACAGGGCGAGGCCCGTGGCACCGACGAGCGCGATCCAGTGCAGCCACAGGAAGAAGCGATAGGCGTCCATCCCCTCATGCGGCCCGTCGCCGCTCGCGCAGGTCCATGGCGATCTCGAAGTACCGGCGGGCCACCTCGCGCCAGGTGGGGACCGGGGTGCGGGCCGCCCGTTCGCCCATGGCCGCGAGCACGTCCCGCCCGGGAAGGCTCCGCAGGAAGGACTGCCAGAGATCGGCGCGGTTGTCGAACAGGAAGCCCGTATCCCCGGGCCGCACCAGCTTGGCCGGGCGGCCGTGCGGCACCGACACCACGGGGCGGCCGACGGCGAGGTATTCCGGGATCTTCATGGTGGCGTAGCCCAGCTCGCCGGCGGCGAACACCGCGGCGTCGTAGGGTGCGAGGCACAGGTCCGCCGCGGCGATCCACCACGGCACTTCCGCATGCGGCCGCCGCCCGTGGAAGACCACCGGTAGGCCGTGCCGGCGGGCCATCTCCCCGTACTCCTCCCGCCGCGTGCCGGTCCCCACCAGATGCAGTTCGAGCCCGGGCGGCAGTTCCTGCCGGCCGATGGCGGCCATGGCGGCAAGGAGCGGCCCGAGGTCGTGGGTGCGGTCCAGCACGCCCACGTAGAGCAGGATGAGCGCATCGGGCGGAAGGCCGAGCCGGGCGCGGGCGGCATCCTGCGGGATGGGCCGGAACATCTGCGGATCGATGCCGAGCGGCACCACCTCGATGCGGGCGGGATCGAGGCCGTAGGCGCGCACCAGCGAGGCCCGCAGCGGTCCGGTCTCGGCGATGATGCGCGGGCACGCGCGCAGCGCCCGTCCCGCCACCGCCCGGGCCAGGGAAAGGCGCAGGCGCTTGGCGAGGTCTCCGGCATAGCGGGCCGGATCGGGCGCGAAGTTCTCGACCGGCACGCCCACACAGCCCGCAGCGAGGATCCGGGCCGAAAGCGTACCCGAGAACAGCCAGGTCTTTTCCAGCACGACGTCGAAGCGGCGCGCTGCATCCGCCGCCCAAGCTAAGAGCCGGCGCAGATAGCGCAGCGTCTCCGCCGCCCCGAGCCCGCGCATGGCCGCATCGTCGGGAAGCTCGGCCGGAAGCGGGCAGGCCGGATCCAGCTCCTCCGCCCGCACGCCTTCGGGAACGGCGTGGGGATCGGCGATGCGGCGGAAGGCGACGGTCACCTCGGCGAACTCGGCGAGCGCCCGGGCCAGCGAGAGGACGTTGCGCGAAGGCCCCGCCGTCGGCAGCAGGTGGTGGGCCGGCACGAGATAGCAGAAGCGGGGAGGGGCGGGCACGGGCGCGACGCTGCGGCGGAAGACCGTCCGGCAAGATGCGCCACGGACCGCGGGCGGCAAGCCGCCGCCGGGCCGGCGGCACGCCCCCGCGTGCACCCCGACCGGCCGGTCGTCCCCGGCACATCCTGCCGGCCGGTGCGGCGGATGCCGGCAGATCCTGCCGGAGGAGGCGGGTCGGCGGAGGGCGGCAGCGGGCGCTCTTTACCCGATGTCAACGGGTCCAGGGACCCGGGCCGGTGCCGCGAAGGTTGGCACGGCTCCTGCAAGGTCCCGTGGCGCCGGCCCGTGGCCGGCTCCGGGCAGATAGCCCGGGCGGGACCTTCAGGTAGAAGGAGCGTTAACGATGGGTAACACCATCACCACCAACCTCGCGGCCAACACGGCGCTGCGGTATCTGTCGGTCAACAGCACGAGCGCCTCGAGCTCGCTGGCCAAGCTGTCGTCGGGCTCGCGGATCGTGAAGGCGTCGGACGACGCGGCGTCGCTGGCGGTGGGGACGAAGCTGAAGGCGGACGTGACGGCGCTCAGGCAGGCGGCGGTGAACGCGAGCCATGCCACCAGCGTGCTGCAGGTGGCGGATGGCGGCATGGCGCGCATTGCCGACATCCTGCAGCGGATGAAGGCGCTGGCGGTGCAGGCGTCCTCGGGTTCGCTCTCCGACAGCGAGCGGGCGTTCCTGGACCAGGAATACCAGCAGCTTCTCACCCAGATCGACGACATTGCCACCCAGACCCGCTTCAACGGCCAGGCGCTGCTCAACGGCAGTCTCGGCACGACGGTGGAGACTTCGGGCGTCGGCAGCGGCGGCAGGAGCTTCGCCGACGCGGCGGCACGCGGCATCTCGGTGCGCGTGACGGGTGACGTGGGCGCCGTCGATCCCGACGGTACCGACACAGTCGGTCCGGAGACCGCCTTCACCCTGAGGTTCGCCGCGACCGGTCCCAATGGCGAGGCGGTCTTCACGCTGACCCAGTACAATCCGAGTACTGCGGCCAACGATTATACCTTCGGCTCCGGAACCGCGAGCCGGACCTTCACGGTCTCGCTCGGGACGCTGGAGGATCTGTCGGGTCTGACGGCGGCAGGTAACAAGACGATCGTCCTCGACAAGACGATCGAGTTCAAGGAAGCCGGGGTGGCCGTCGATCTCTCGAACTTCCAGTTCACGATCAACTACGACGGCACCGACTACACCCTCTCCGCCGGTGCCATCGATCCCGCTTCCGCCAACGCCCACTTCCGCGTGATCCAGGAGGGGACGCTCCAGTTCCAGGTAGGTGTCCTGACGACCGACACCATCGACGTCCAGATCAACGACGTCACCGCGGAAGGGCTGGGCGTGAGCGGCACGTCCGTCGCCACACAGGGGAAGGCCCAGGCGGCCAGCACGACGCTGGATGCCGCCATCGCCGGCATCAACAAGGCCCGCGCCGACCTCGGCGCGCTGATGAGCCGGTTCGAGTTCGTCTCGGCCAATCTGGCCACCTCGATCGAGAACATGGACGCGGCGCGTTCCGTGCTGATGGACACGGACGTGGCGGCGGAGATGAGCAAATTCGCCTCCGCCCAGGTCCTCATGCAGGCCAACGTCGCCATGCTCGCCCAGGCCAACCAGCTGCCGCAGAACCTGCTGCGCCTGCTCCAGTGAGGCCCTCGCGGGCGGCGGCATTCCGCCGCCGCCCCGGCAGGAGCTGCCGGCTAGACAGGTTCGTGACCGGCGGTTGCTGCCGGGGCGGTCCACGTGGCCCCGGGTACGGCGT
>BEIP01000298.1 GCA_002898955.1 bacterium HR39
CTGGTCCACGCCGATCCGGCACCCGCGCGCCTTTCGCCCGAAGCCGACGCACGTCTCGCGCTGGACGAGGAGTGGCTGCCCTTCGCCCCCGCATCCTTCGACCTCGTGCTGGCCGGACCGACCCTCACGCTGGTGGACGACCTGCCGGGGGTGCTGGCCCAGATCCGCCGGCTGCTGGTACCCGACGGGCTGATGCTCGCCGCCTTCTTCGGCGGGCTCACCCTGGCCGAGCTGCGCACCGCACTGGTCGAGGCCGAGCTGGAGGCGCGCGGCGGGGCGGCCATGCGCGTCGCCCCCTTCGCCGATCTGGCCGATGCGGCCGCCCTGCTGCAGCGGGCCGGCTTCGCCCTGCCGGTGGCCGATCGCGAGGTGATCACCGTGCGCTACGCCGATCCCTGGCGGCTGCTTGCGGACCTGCGGGCGGCGGGCCTAACGGGCGTGCTGCGCGAGCGGGCGTTCCTGCCGCGCCGCGTGCTGGCCCGCGCCCTCGAGCGCTACCGCGGGCTCTTCGCCGATCCGGACGGGCGGGTGCGGGCCACCTTCGAGCTCCACGTCCTCACGGGCTGGGCGCCGCATCCTTCCCAGCCGCGCCCGAAACCGCGGGGCAGCGCCACCGTCGACCTCGCGGCGCTGCTCGGCCGCGAGCCGGGAGAGAAGGGGGAGAGAGAAGAGTGAGCGGGAGGGCCTTCGTCCTGGGCGGCGGGGTGAGCGGGATCGCCGCCGGTCTCGCCTCGGGCCTGCAGGTTCTCGAGGCGCAGGAGCATCCGGGCGGCATCTGCCGCAGCTACTACGTCGACGAGCACGGCGCCCGCCACGATCGCCGGCCGGCGGATCGTCCCGCCTGGCGCTTCGAGACCGGCGGCGGTCACTGGATCTTCGGCGACGATCCCCCGGTCCTCGGGCTGCTCGCCCGCCACGCGCGGCTGCGACGCCATCGGCGCCGGGCCGCCGTCTTCCTGCCCGATCGCGGGCTGCTCGTGCCCTATCCGCTCCAGCACCACCTGCGCCTTCTCGATTCCGGAACCGCCGCGGCCGCACTCCACGAGCTGCTGCGCCCGAAGCGGCCGGCCGCCACCCTCGCCGAGTGGCTGGAGGAGCAGTTCGGCCCCACCCTCTGCCGGCTGTTCTTCCGCCCCTTCCACGACCTCTACACCGCCGGCCTCACGGAGGAGATCGCCCCGCAGGATCCGCACAAGTCGCCGCTCGATCCCCGGCTCGTGGTCCGCGGCGCGCTGGGCGAGGTGGAGGACGTCGGCTACAACGTCACCTTCGCCTATCCCGAGGAAGGGCTGGATGTGCTCGTCGACCGGCTGGCCGCACGGGTGCGGCTCGAGCGGGGACGTCGGGTGAGGGGCATCGACGTCGCCGGGCGGACGGTGGAGCTCGCCGACGGCTCGCGGCGGCCGTGGGATGTGCTGATCTCCACCCTGCCCCTCGATCGCACGCTGGAGCTCGCCGGGCTGTCGACGGGGGAGCCGCCCGATCCCGCCACCTCGGTGCTGGTCGCCAACATCGGTGCGGTGCGCGGGCCCGCCTGCCCCGACGTCCACTGGCTCTACGTGCCGCGCTCGCAGGCCGGCTTCCACCGCATCGGCTTCTACTCGAAGGTCGATCCCGGCTTCCTGCCGCGGCCCGATCCCGCCCTCGTCTCGCTCTACGTGGAGCGCGCCTTTCCGCGCGGCGCGCGACCCGACGCGGCGGCGATCCGGCGCTGGCTCGACGATGTGGCGGACGAGCTGCGCGGACTCGGCTTCGTGCGCGAGGTGCTGGTGGCCGCCGCCGACTGGATCGACACCGCCTACACCTGGCGGCGGCCGGGATCGCGCTGGCGGGAGGAGGCGATGGACCTGCTCGTGCGCCATCGCATCTTTCCGGTGGGGCGCTACGCCCGCTGGCACTTCCAGGGCATCCTCGAGTCCGTGCGCGAGGGGCTCGCGGCGGGCGCGGCGCTGCGCGCGGGACTGCCGGCATGAGCGAAAGCGGCATCGAAGCGGTGCGGCCGTGGACGGCGGATATGGAGCGGGCGCCGGCGCGCTGGCACACCTGCCCGCCCGATCCGGACTGTCCCCACTGTCGCGGCGAGGCGGATCCGCCGCTCTCCTGGGACTTCGTCGACGTCGCCTTCTGCATCTGCCTGGATTCGCGCCACGACCGCCTGCTGCATGCCGCGCGCGAGTTCCACCACACCGGTCTGTGCCGCAGGGTGGTCTTCCACCGCCCCAGCCGGCATCCGGAGAAGGGAATCGCCGGGAGCTGGGAATCGCACCGCGTGGTGCTGATGCGGGCGATGGAGGCGGGGGCGGAGCGGGCTCTCGTGTTCGAGGACGACGTGCTGTTCGTCCGCCGCATCACGCCGCGGCTGCTCGCCTCCGTCTCCCGCGCACTGGACTCCCTGCCGCCCGACTGGACGGTGTTCTACCTCGGCCACTGGCCGCTGCGGGTGCGCTTCGTCGCGCCGCACGTGCTGCGCACCAGCTCGGGATGCATCCACGCTTATGTGGCGAGCCGCCGGCTGATGGAGTGGCTCGCGGAGCGCCCCTGGGGCACGCCGGGCATCCCGCGCCATCCGCTGGTGGGCAAGGCGCTCGACTCCGCCTTCGCCCTGCTGCCCGGCACCTACGCCTACTTTCCCATGCTCGCGACCCAGGTGGCGAGCCCCTCCGACAACTTCACCGCCGCCCAGAAGAAGCGCAAGAAGAAGTTCCGCTGGCGCCATCTGGTCACCCACTCGCGCCATCGCGAGTGGCTGCTCTCGCGCGGCATGCGGGTGGCGGAAGCGGTGACCGTGGCACTCTCACCGCTCACTCCGCTCCTCGAGCGGATCTCGCCGCGGCTGGATGCGCCTCCCGGCGGTCCGCGGGCTCCCTAGCTCCGCCCGGCCGGCTCGGGCTCGCGGCGGCGGGTGCAGGTCTGGATGCTCTCGCAGCGGGTGCCGGACGGCACGTAGGTGCCGCACAGCGGGCAGGGCTCGAGCTCCAGCGTCCCGTCGGGAGCGGGAGGCGGCGGCGTCCGCCGGGCGGCCGAGGCGGGAGCGCGGCGCGCGGCTTCGCGGCGGGCGCGTTCGGCCCGCTGCTCCTGCAGCCGCCCCAGCATGCGGAAGCCCTTCCACACCGCCACGATCACGAGGACGGTGAAGAGGAGTTTGGTGAGCGACAGTCCGAACACCGCCTCCGCTCCCGCTGCCTCGAGCTCACATCGTGTGCGGGCCCCGGCGGGGAAAGGGGTGCGGCGGGAGGTGGCGGGCCGCTTGTTTAGGCGGGCGGCGCGGCCTATCTGGGCGCCG
>BEIP01000299.1 GCA_002898955.1 bacterium HR39
TGAGACGTCGCTCCGCGCACGCACAGAGAAAGAGAAGAGGAGGACCATGGACGCCATCGAGGCCATCCTCACGCGCCGCACCGTGCCCATCCCGAAACTGGGCGAACCCGGACCGGACGATGCGACGCTCGATCTGTGGCTGCGCTGTGCGGCGGCCGCGCCCGATCACGGCAGGCTCGTGCCCTTCCGCTTCCTCGTGGTGCGCGGCGAGGGGCGCGGGCGGCTGGGGGAGCTGTTCGCCAGGGCGCACGCCGAGGAGCGCCCCGACGAGGGCGAGGCCCAGCGGGAGAAGCTGCGCACCAACCCCACCCGCGTGCCACTCGTCCTGATCGCCTGGGCGGACGTGAGGCCCGATCATCCGAAGATCCCGGAGATCGAGCAGATCGAGGCCACGGCCGCGGCGGTGGAGAACCTGCTGATCGCGGTGCACGCGAGCGGCTTCGCAGCGAAATGGGCGACGGGCTTTCCCGCCTACAGCCCGGCGGTGCGCCGCGGCCTCGGCCTGCCGGAAACCGGCCGCATCGTGGCGATCCTGTACATCGGCACGCCGATCTCCGACCAGCCGATCCCGCCGCGGCCCGCCCCCGGCGGCATCGCCCGCCCGTGGCCGTGAGCGCAAGGCGCCGCCGGGACCGACCGGCGGGACGACACCTCCGCGTTGCGGCCGCGCGGCCCGGCGCCTCCGGCGCCGCACGGAAGCGCTCCCCATGCACCCGTCCGGGTCGACCGGTCGCGTGGCAGCGGAGGGAGAGCCACGAAAGCCGGCAGACGCGCCACACGGACGGACCGAAGCGACGTCGCACGGTCGCCCGCGGGCCTCGTGCCCCGCTCCGGGCCGTCTGCCGCGTGTCCGGAGAATCCGCGACGCATCCGACACATCCATCCGCTGCCCTTCACCACTTCGCAACGACTTCCCGCCGGAATCCGCGGACGGTGAGGAAGACGCCGCGCGCACAGGAGGCGGCCGGTCCTTTTCCACCGTCCGGCCGGTAGCGCACAGGTATCAACGGGTGGTGAACGGCGGGCTTCGAGCGGCGTGGGCCGGGGATGTGGGATGCCGGCCTGGGCCACCCGGGCCCAGCGATGCGGTGGCTAGGCGATGGCGCGAGACGCGAGCGCAGTGATCGCGGGACAGGAACACAGGGCCGGTGGTCCAAGGCCGTGCGGGTGGGGATCGTCTGGTGCCGCAAGGGAGCCGAAGGGATACGGCGCCATCATGGCTGCGTGCTCCGAGCCCCCGAGGGAGGCATCCTCATCCATCGATGGATGGGCGAAGACGAACCGAGCTGTCCGGCAGTGGAGCCTCGGAAGCCGTTGTACGCGCCCGTGCGGACGGGCCGGCCCGATCCTTGCATCCGCCCGCGCGCTCCATGCTCCAGCTCGGGCCACCAATCGCATTTCCAGGACATCCCCGAGGTATCCGACGCCTTCCTCCACGGGCCTTCACGACTTCCTAACGACTGCCCGCCAACATCCGCGAACGGTGGAGAAGGTGCCGCGCGTCCGGGGAGCGGCCGGTCCTTTTCTACCGTCCGGACCATAGCGCGGATGTGTCAACGAAGGGTGAACGACACCCTGCTTCGGTGCGGGGCGACACCGTCACAGGCCTCAAGGCCACGAAAGCCGTGTGTCGTATCACCCCGCGCGGCGAAGGCCGTACGATCGCGGAGCGGCCGACAGGGTCGGAGTCGCTCGTCGTTCGGACGCCATGGAAGGCGGGCGTGAATCCGCGCCCCCGCTCGGCCCTCCATCCCGTGCAAAAACGGTCCTTCCGCAGCGGTGCACCGGTCCACGGGGCATCAGTGCGTCGGTCCGGCAAACAGGAAGATCCAGGGAACAGGAAGAACGGTTCGCCGACATGCCGCTCGGCCGATGGGACTGCACGCCTCCGTTCGCGAACCCCGGGCTACCGACGGCCGACCGGATCCGCGCGATATCCGACGCGCATCCGGCACGTTCTTCTGTCGGCTTTCACCGCTTCGTAACGACTGTGGTGTGAAATCCGCGGATGGTGGAAGAGGTGCCGCGCAAACAGAGGTCGTGCGTCGTCTTCCATCGTCCGGACGGTAGCGCGCAGGTGTCAAAGGGTGGTGAACGGCGGCCCATCCGGGCCCGGCCCGGGCAGGGTGCCGACATGCGCCGCCTCGGCGCAAAAACGCAGGCAGTTCGGCAGCCTTGCGAGGTGAAAGCCGCGTATCCGCCGGGCAGGAGCGGAGGCCGGCGGTGCCTGCCATCCGGTGAGGAACACACTCCGCCAGAAAGCGGCCGAGAAGGGATGCGGACCGACACTCCGGGCTCCACGAGGGACGCTCCCCGCGTGGAGGGGCGAAGACCAACCCGTCTGCCCGGCGGCGGACGGCGACGCGGAAGCCGCTGCCCATGAGCGCGCGGACGGGCCGGGGCGATCCGTGCATCGGCCCGCGGCTCTCACCCTCTCCTTCGGACGGCCCGCCGCATCTCGAGGTGTTCGAGACGCATCCGACGCATTGGCCCGCCGGTCTTCATCGCTCCGTAACCACTTCCCACCAGAATCGGCGGATGGTGGGAAAGGCGTGGCGCGAGTCCGGGGCTGCGGGTCCTTTCCCACCGTCCGGACCATAGCGCGGATGTGTCAACGAGTGGTGAACGGCGGGGGGCGTGGGCCGGTGGCGGCCCAATCATGGCGCGGGACGCGGGATGCCGCCCACGCTGCGGGTGCGCGAGAGTGGATGCCGGAGAGCCGGAGTGCGCCCGGGAGGCCGCGGTGACGGTGGGTGTCGGGCGCTGTCCCCCGCTCCAGCCCCGGCCGGGGTCGCCGCGCGCACGCGCGGCGGGTTTCCACGCCGGGCCGGCGGTTGAAACTGTTTCAAGGGTCGCCCCACGCACGTGCGGCTGATTTCTCTTCCTGCCGGGGCGCATGGGCCGCGGCAGCGGTCGCCCCGCGCACGCGCGGCTGGTTTTCCGATGCGACGAACACTCCGGGGCACGGCTTCCGGAGAGCCGGCGTACGCGCAGGACGTCCGGCAAGACGTCGAAGCGTCCGTACGGCCATGGACGTCTCGTGCCCCCGGGTCGGTCGACGCGGTCGGGGGCCTGTCCGGGCTCCACGCATCTTAACCCGGCGGACAAGCCGCGTTTTCGAGCCATCTGGGCCGCATCTGATACATTGACCCGCCGGCCTTCACCGCTTCGTAAGCACTTCCTCCCCAGAATCCGCGGATGGTGGGAAAGGTCCCGCGCGTGCAGGGTGCGGGTGCCCCTTTTCCAGCGTTCCGACGGTAGCGTGGATGGGTC
>BEIP01000300.1 GCA_002898955.1 bacterium HR39
CTCGCGGCTCCGCAAACGGCCTCGCTACGGGCAACACGGACGCGGCCGCCCGCGGCGGCCGCCCCGTGGCTTCGCCCCGGCCCGCCCGCGCGTCAAGCGCCCCGTTCGGTCTCCCCGCGCAGCCGCTCCGGCTTCGTCGCCTCGCGGATCAGCGCGAAGATCACCGCCACGCCGCACAGGAAGACCAGCAGGCCGAAGATCTCGAACATCCGGTCGTGGGCACGGCTCGCGAGGATCAGCCCCACCAGCGAGACCAGCCCCGCGACCACGCCCATGGCCCACATGCCCATGCGCCGCTCCTCCCTCCTCAGCGCTCCTCGCCCCAGTCGACCAGATCGCGGTAGGCGTGCCAGCTCGCGTGGCCCACGAGCGGCAGCGTCACCACGAGGCCGAGATAGAGCGTCACGAGGCCGAAGCCGACGAGTGCGGCGATGATGCCCGCCCACAGCAGCAGGGGGCCGAGGTTCACCTGGACCGAACGGATGCTGGCGGCGATGGACTCGATGACGTTGGCGTCCTCGCGGTCCAGCAGCATGGGCACCGCCACCACGCTGATGGAGAAGGCGACGAAGGCGAACACCGCCCCCACCGCCGTTCCGATCACCAGGAACGGCCAGCCGCGGGCGCTGAAGAAGGTGTCGACGACGAGGCGCTCGACGGAAGGCGGCTCCAGACCCCAGTAGAGGAAGAAGAGCAGGGCGGCGGAGCGCAGCCACAGGAACAAGAAGAGCATCAGCGCCACGCCCATGAGGGCGATCTGCACGGGGTTGCACATGAAGGCGGAGAGCGCGTCGATCAGCGTGACCGAGAGTCCCTGCGCGCGCCGCCGGCTCACCTCGTAGAGCCCCACCACGAGGATCGGCCCCACCAGCAGGAAGCCGGAGATCGCCGGGGCGATGAGGTGGATCCAGCCGAGCTGGAGGAAGCCCAGGGTGATCACGTAGCCCGTCACGGCCGCGAGCGCGCCGTAGAACAGGCCGATGCCGGGGTGCGAGCGGAAGTCCTGCCAGCCGCGCGCGAGCCAGCTCCACGGCGTGTCCATGTCGATGCGGCGGATGCGCAGCATCCGGCCTGCGAACACGGGTACCGCCTCGGTGGTCATGCCGCTCCCTCCTGCTGCTCCGGGCCCGGGCCTCGCCCCGGACCACCCCGTCCGCCTTGATCTGGATCAATGCCACGTCGAAGGTGCGCCGAAAAGGTGGGGACGCCGCATGCGGCAACATGCGCGGTTTCTAATGTGCCGTCCGAGCCGCACATTCGTCATGGATCGCGGACAGGAACCGCGCGAGGAGCGGAGGAGAGCACCCATGGCTGTGGCTTCGGCAGCGGTCGGTGGGGCGGGCGAGCGCGTCGCCTACAACGAGGACGTCGTCCGCCTGTTCACCATCGCGACCATCTTCTGGGGCGTGGTGGGCTTTCTCGTGGGCACCTTCATCGCCTTCCAGCTCGCCTACCCCTGGCTCAACCTGCCGTACGAATGGGGCGTGTTCAGCCGCCTGCGGCCGGTGCACACGTCGGCCGTGATCTTCGCCTTCGGCGGCAACGCCCTGCTCGCCACCTCGCTGTACGTGGTGCAGCGCACCTGCCGGGCGCCCCTCTTCGGCGGGCCGGCCCTGGCCTACTTCCTGTTCTGGGGCTACCAGGCCTTCATCGTCATGGCGGCGCTCAGCTACCTGATGGGCGTCACCCAGAGCCGCGAGTACGCCGAGCCCGAGTGGTTCGTCGACCTGTGGCTGACCATCGTCTGGGTGGTGTACTTCATCGTCTTCTTCGGCACCATCCTGCGCCGGCGTGAGCCGCACATCTACGTGGCCAACTGGTTCTATCTGGCCTTCATCATCACCATCGCCATCCTGCACATCTTCAACAACCTCGCTGTGCCGGTGTCCTTCTTCGGCACCAAGAGCTATTCGCTCTTCGCCGGCGTGCAGGACGCGCTGACCCAGTGGTGGTACGGCCACAACGCGGTGGGCTTCTTCCTCACCGCCGGCTTCCTCGGCATGATGTACTACTTCGTGCCGAAGCAGGCCCAACGGCCGGTCTACTCCTACCGCCTGTCCATCGTCCACTTCTGGGCGCTGATCTTCCTGTACATCTGGGCCGGTCCGCACCACCTGCACTGGACGGCCCTGCCGGTGTGGGCGCAGGTCCTCGGCATGACCTTCTCGGTGATGCTGTGGATGCCCTCCTGGGGCGGCATGATCAACGGCCTCATGACCCTCTCGGGCGCCTGGGACAAGCTGCGCTGGGATCCGGTGCTGCGCTTCCTCGTGGTGGCCGTGGCCTTCTACGGCATGAGCACCTTCGAGGGTCCCCTCATGTCGGTGCGGCAGGTCAACGCGCTGTCCCACTACACCGACTGGACCGTCGGCCACGTCCACTCCGGCGCGCTCGGCTGGGTGGCCTTCGTGAGCTTCGGCTCGCTGTACTACCTCGTGCCGCGGCTGTGGAAGGCGGAGCGGCTCTACTCGATCCGCCTCGTCGAATGGCACTTCTGGATCGCATCGCTCGGCATCGTGCTGTACATCACCGCCATGTGGGTGTCCGGCATCATGCAGGGCCTGATGTGGCGGACCTACGACAGCATGGGCTTCCTGCAGTTCTCCTTCGTGGAGACGGTGGAGGCCATGCATCCCTTCTACGTGATCCGCGCGCTGGGCGGCGTGCTCTTCACCGCCGGCGCTCTGATCATGGTCTACAACGTCTGGCGCACGACGCGGCGCGAGGTGCGCGAGGAGGAGCTCCTGCCGAGCCAGGCCGGAGCCCTGCGCGTCGCGCCGGCCGAGTGAGGAGGGAGGAACCATGGCCCTCATCGCGCGTCACGAGGCGGTGGAGCGGCGGGCGTTCCTGCTCGCCCTCCTCATCCTCGTCACGGTCTCCATCGGCGGCATCGTGGAGATCGTGCCGCTGTTCACCATCGAGAGCACCATCGAGCGGGTGAAGGGCGTGCGCCCCTACAGTCCGCTCGAGCAGCTCGGCCGCGACATCTACGTCCGCGAGGGCTGCTACGTGTGCCACAGCCAGATGATCCGGCCCTTCCGCGACGAGGTGGAGCGCTACGGCCACTACAGCCTCGCCGCGGAGTCCATGTACGACCACCCCTTCCAGTGGGGCTCCAAGCGTACCGGGCCGGACCTCGCGCGCGTCGGCGGCAAGTACTCCAACGAGTGGCACGTGGCGCATCTCGTGGACCCGCGGAGCGTGGTGCCCGAGAGCGTGATGCCCGGCTATCCGTGGCTGCTGGAGCGCGATCTCGACATCTCGGACATC
>BEIP01000301.1 GCA_002898955.1 bacterium HR39
GGGCCGCGGCACGCGCATGCGCAGCGATCTGCCGAAGGTGCTCCATCCGCTGGCGGGCTTCCCGCTGATCCACCACGTGCTGCGCACCGCCGCGGCCCTCGGGCCGGAGCGGACCGTGGTGGTGCTGGGCCACGGGGCGGAGCGGGTGCGGCCCGTGGTGGAGCGCTCTGCACCCGATGCGGCGGTGGTGGTGCAGGAGCCGCAGCTCGGCACCGGCCACGCCGTGCAGGTGGGCCTGGACGCCGTGCCGGAGCGCGGCACGCCCCTGGTCCTGTACGGCGACACGCCGCTCCTGCGCGTTTCGACCCTCGCGCGCCTGCTGGAGGTGCACCGCAGCGAGGGGGCGGCGCTCACGCTCCTCGCCATCCGGCCGGTCGATCCCGGCGCGTACGGCCGCATCGTGCTGGACGATGCGGGGCGGCCTTCGGCCATCGTGGAGGCACGCCATGTGCCGCCGGAGCTGCTCGCCTCGAACCTGTGCAACAGCGGCGTGCTGGCGGCGGAGATCGACGTGCTGCGCCGGCTCCTGCCCCGCATCCGGCCCCATCCGCAAAAGGGCGAGTACTACCTCACCGACCTCGTGGCGCTGGCCCGCGCCGAGGGGCTCGGGGTCGCCATGGTGGAGGCGGACGCCGAGGAGGGCCTCGGCGCCAACAGCCAGGCGGAGCTCGCGGATCTGGAGGCGCGCGTGCAGGCGCGGCTGCGGCACGCCGCCATGGAGCGCGGGGTGATCCTGCCGGCGCCGGGGACGGTCCACTTCGCGCTGGATACCGAGGTGGCGCCGGGTGCGCGCATCGAGCCCTATGTGGTCTTCGGCCCCGGCGTACGGGTGGGGGAGGGGGCGGTGGTCCGCAGCTTCTCGCACCTCGAGGGGGCGGAGGTGGCCGCCGGTGCCGAGGTGGGCCCGTTCGCGCGACTGCGGCCGGGTGCGCGCATCGGCTAGGGGGCGAAGGTCGGCAATTTCGTCGAGGTCAAGAACGCGACCCTCGGCCCCGGCGCCAAGGCCAACCATCTGGCATATCTGGGCGATGCCGAGGTGGGCGCGGGCGCCAACATCGGCGCCGGCACCATCACCTGCAACTACGACGGCTTCGCGAAGCACCGCACCGAGATCGGTGCCGGCGCCTTCGTCGGCTCCAACACGGCGCTGGTGGCGCCGGTGCGGGTGGGGGCCGGAGCCATCGTCGGGGCCGGCAGCGTCGTCGTGCGGGACGTGCCGGACGATGCGCTGGCGGTGGCGCGCGGCGAACAGAGGACGTACGAGGGGCGGGCGCCGGAGCTGCGCGAGCGCTTCCGCGCACGCAGGGAGCGGGCACGCCGGGAGGGCGGATCGTGAACTGGAAGGGGCTGGTGCTGGCGGCGGGCCTCGCGCTCGCCGCGCCGGTGGCGACGGCGGCGGGTCTGGACGACGTGGAGCAGGCCAACCGCCTCTACAGCGAGGGCCGCTACGAGCTCGCCATCGAGGCCTACACCCGCGCCATCGTCTCGGGCGAGCTCGATCCGGCGGCGCTCGCCACGGTCTACAACAACCGCGGCGTCGCCTACAACGCCATCGGCGACTACGACCACGCCATCGCCGACTACCAGGAAGCCCTCTCCCTCCAGCCGGGCGATCCCACCACCCTGCGCAACCTGCGCATCGCCCTCACCCGGCGGGCGGTGGCGGCGGCGAACGCCGGCAAGTACGACGAGGCGCTGGCCGATCTCGGCAAGGCCATCGAGCTGGAGCCCTCCCATCCCGTCGGCTGGCTGCGGCGGGCGGAGGTGTACATGGAGCTCGGCCAGCTCGACCGCGCCCGCCGCGATCTCGAAGAGGCACGGCGACGCGGTGCGGACGCCGGGGAGGTCGCCTCCGCCACCCGCCGGCTGGAGCTGCTCGAGGAGGCTGCCCGACGCGCGCTGCTCGCCCCGCCGCCGCCGCCGCCGGCCGAACTGGCCGCGAGCGCGCAGGCCCGCGCCGCCGGGCCGGAGGCTGCCGCGCAGGCCGCGCAGACGCAGCCGCCCGTGGCTTCCCCAGGGCAGGAGCCGGCGACCGCCCCGGCTGCCGCGGAGGACGCGCAGACGGCGGAGGTCGAGGCGCAACCCGGATCACCGCCTGCCGCCGCAGCGCCCGGGGCCGGATCCGGCGAGCGCTGGCGGCCGGTGGTGGACGTCAACGCCCGCAAGGGGCCCGGCAACGATCACGAGGTGGTGCGCATCGTCCGCAAGGGTGAGGTGCTGGAGGTGCTGGGGGAAAAGCGCGGGTGGAAGCACGTGCGCTTTCCCGACGGCCTCGAGGCCTGGATCTACCGCCGCTGGCTGGAGCCGGTGGAGGGAACCGTAATGCCGACGACGGAGGACGGGCGGTGAAGATCGTCGACGACCTGATCGCGTGGCTGCGCTACCGGGAGATCCTCCCCTTCCTCGAACCCTTCCCGGCCAGCGTCCTCGACCTCGGCTGCAACCGGGCGGACCTGCGGCGCGTGCTCGAAAGTCGCGGCTGGCGGGGCACCTACGTCGGCGTCGACGTCTCGCCGGACTCCGCCGCCGACGTGATCCACGATCTCGAAAAACCTCTGGACCTGGGCCGGATCTTCGACGCGGTCGTGTCGCTCGCCGTGGTCGAGCATCTGCACGACGGCCGTGCTCTCTTCGTCAGCGCCGCCAATCACCTCGACGCGAACGGATCCTTCGTGCTCACCACGCCCACGCCACCCTCGAAACCGGTGCTCGATACGCTCGCGGCGCTGCGCATCGTCAACCGGGCGCACATCCTCGACCACAAGCACTACTGGACGCGTACCGAGCTGGAGGAGGCGGGACGTGCGGCCGGTCTGCGGATGGAACACTGGCACGCCTTCGAGCTGGGCATGAACCAGGTGGCCGTGTTCCGCCGCGCGCGGCGCGAGAGCTGAAGGGACGGCCGGAAGCGCTCTCAGCCCGCATCCAGCGCCCGGCAGTCGACCGCACGCCAACCCACCCGCAGCCGCTCGCCGGGAACGGGGCGCGCCGCACCGGGACGGTTCGGCAGCTTGAGGACGAAGGCCTCGTTGCCGAGCACCGACAGGTGCACGCGCAGGTGGTCGCCGTGGTAGACTAGCTCGCGCACCGTCCCCTCGAAACGGTTGTCGGCGCCCTCGGCTTCCGGCCCCAGCAGCACCCGCTCGGGACGCAGCGACAGCGTGGTGCGCTCGCCCGGGCGCGAGACGGCCACGGGCAGCGCCACGACCACCGCATCGCCCACCCGCACCCGGCACAGCCCGCCCTCGAAGCCCGCGACCGTGCCC
>BEIP01000302.1 GCA_002898955.1 bacterium HR39
TGCTGGTGGCCGTGGTGCTGGCGCTCTCGGTGGTGGTGGCGCTGGTGCGCGGGGCGGTGCGCGAGATCGTCTCGCTCGCCGCCTGGGCCGGCGCGGCCGTCTGTGCCTGGTACGGCTTCGCGCCGCTGCGGCCCGTCCTGAAGGAAGCCATCGGCCAGCCGCTGCTCACCGATCTCGCCACCTTCGCCGTGGTCTTCGTGGTCCCGCTCGTGGTGTTCAGGATGCTGGGCGGGCTCGTGGTGCGGCGGGTCGAGGGCAGCCGCTTCGCCGCTCTCGACCGCCTCTTCGGGCTCGTCTACGGGCTCCTGCGCGGTGCGGTGCTGGTCTCGGCGGCCTGGCTCGCGCTGCTGGTCGTCCTCGACGGCGCGCCGCTTCCGGGATGGATCGCCCGCGCCGCCAGCCGGCCCTATGTGGAGAGCGGGGCGCGGATCCTGCACGGCCTGCTGCCGCGCGAGATCGCCCGCGAGATCCGCCTGCAGGCGACGCGCGCGGCCGGGCGCGTGCGCGGGGCCGCCGAGCCGGCGGCCGGGGCCTATCCCCCGCAGGCCGACCGGGCGCTCGATGGGCTGATCCGCCGCCTCGCACCGGGGGAGGAGCGCTGATGCGCGTCTTCGACCACGACGACCGTCCGCGCGAGGAGTGCGCCGTCTTCGCCATCTACGGCACGGCGGACGCCGCCGCCCACACCGCGCTGGGGCTGCACGCGCTCCAGCACCGTGGCCAGGAGGCGGCCGGCATCGTGACCTTCGACGGGCGCCAGTTCCACGCGCACCGCGCCACGGGACTGGTGGGCGACATCTTCGGCAGCGAGCGGGTGATCGCCAGCCTGCCCGGCCACGCCGCGGTGGGCCACACCCGCTACTCCACCACCGGCGCCTCCATGCTGCGCAACGTCCAGCCGCTCTACGCCGAGCTCTCCTTCGGCGGGCTGGCCCTAGCCCACAACGGCAATCTCACCAACGCCCGCTTCCTGCGCCGCCTGCTGGTGGACGAGGGCGCCATCTTCCAGTCCACCACCGACACCGAGGTCATCGTCCACCTCGCGGCGAGGAGCCGCGCCCGCGATCCCGTCGCGCGGCTGGTGGACGCCCTGCGCCAGGTGGAGGGCGCCTGGTCGCTGGTGGTGCTGTTCCCCGACGCGGTGGTGGGGGCGCGCGATCCCTTCGGCGTGCGGCCGCTCGTGCTCGGGCGGCTGGGCGAGGCCTGGATCTTCGCCTCCGAGACCTGCGCCCTCGACATCGTCGGCGCCGAATTCGTGCGCGACGTGGAGCCGGGCGAGCTCGTGGTGGTGGACCGCGACGGGCCGCGCAGCCTTCGGCCCTTCCTGCGCCGCCATCCGCGCTTCTGCGTCTTCGAGTACGTCTACTTCGCCCGGCCCGACAGCCGGGTGGAGGGGCGCGGCGTCTACGAGGTGCGCAAGCGCATCGGCATGGAGCTCGCCCGCGAGGCGCCGGCGGATGCCGACATCGTGGTGCCGGTGCCCGATTCGGGCGTGCCGGCCGCCATCGGCTACGCGCAGGAATCGGGCCTGCCCTTCGAGCTCGGCATCATCCGCAACCACTACGTGGGACGCACCTTCATCGAGCCGAGCGAGCGCATCCGCCATCTCGGCGTGCGCCTCAAGCACAACGCCGACCGGTCGACGCTCGCCGGAAAGCGGGTGGTGCTGGTGGACGACTCCATCGTGCGCGGCACCACCTCCACCAAGATCGTCGCCATGGTGCGGGCGGCCGGGGCGCGGGAGGTGCACATGCGCATCGCCGCACCGCCCACCACCCACTCCTGCTTCTACGGCGTGGACACGCCCGAGCGCGAGAAGCTGCTGGCCGCGCGCCACTCGGTCGACGAGATCGCCCGCCTGATCGGCGTCGACAGCCTCGCCTATCTGAGCATCGACGGGCTGTACCGGGCCCTGGGGCTCCCGGGCCGCGATCCCGCCCGCCCCGCCTTCTGCGACGCCTGCTTCACCGGCGACTACCCCATCCGCCTCTACGATCACGAGAAGGGCGAGCGCGAGGATCAGCTGCCGCTCCTCGCCGAGGGAGTCGGGGCGTGAGCGGGGACCTCGCCGGGCGCGTGGTGCTGGTGGTGGGGGCCTCGCACGGCCTCGGTGCGGCGCTCGCGCCGCTGCTCGCCGCCGCCGGCGCCCATCCCGTGCTGCTCGGGCGCGCCGCCGGGGCGCTCGAGGAGGTGGACGACCGGGTGCGGGCGGTGGGCGGCACGGCGACGCTGGTGCCGCTCGATCTGCGCGACGGCGATGCCGTCGACCGGCTCGGCCCCTCCATCTACGCCCGCTTCGGCCGGCTCGACGGGCTGGTCCACACCGCCACCGTGCTCCAGCAGCTCACCCCCGTGGCCCACGGCGATCCGGCGTGGTTCTCCCGCATGCTGGAGGTGAATCTCGTGGCGGCGGCGCGGGTGATCCGCACCACCGAGCCGCTGCTGCGCCGCTCCGATGCCGGCCGCGCGGTCTTCGTCACCTGCGGCGTGGCCCGGGCCCCGCGCGCCTATCTCGGCCACATCGCCGCCGCCAAGGCCGGGCTCGAAGCGCTGGTGCGCTCTTGGGCGCTCGAGGTCGCGAAGACGCCGCTCCGCGTCAACCTGTTCGACCCCGGCCCCATGGCCACGCGCTTTCGCCGCGACGGCTGGCCGGGCGAGCCCGCAGGCCGCGTGCCGCCGCCCGAAGCGGTGGCGCCGCGGCTCTTGCCGCTGCTCTCGCCCGCCTGCACCCTCCACGGTGAGCTGGTGGAGGCGGGAAGCGGCGAGGGGGCGCATGGACAGGTGCGCGCCACGGGATAAGTCCCCGGGCGGGAGGAAGGAGGACCGGCGGTGCACGCGCTCGCCAATCCCCGCCGCTTCCGGCGGCTCGCCGATCGCATCTGGCCGTGGACGGCCCTCGCCTGCGTGCTGATCCTGCCCGTCGGGCTGTACTGGGCGCTGGTGGTGGCCCCGCCCGACTACCAGCAGGGCGATGCCGCGCGCATCATGTACATCCACGTGCCGGCCGCCTGGATGTCCTCCTTCGTCTACGCGCTGATCGCCGTCTCGGCCGTCGTGGCGCTGGTCTGGCGCCACCCGCTGGCCGAGGTGGCGGGGCGCGCCGCCGCACCCATCGGCGCGGTGTTCACCGCCATCGCGCTGATCACCGGCTCCATCTGGGGCAAGCCCATGTGGGGCACCTGGTGGGTGTGGGACGCGCGGCTCACCTCGGTGCTCATCCTCTTCTTCCTCTATCTCGGCTACATCGCCCTCCACGACG
>BEIP01000303.1 GCA_002898955.1 bacterium HR39
TCCGCAGCGACGCGGCGATCCGCACCGCCATCAAGAAGCTCGCCCTCGAGCGCGTGGGCGCGCTGGTGGTGAGCGACGACGGCGAGCACGTGGACGGCATCGTCTCGGAGCGCGACATCGTCATGGCGCTGGCCGAACAGGGCCCCGCCATCCTCGAGCCCGACCGGCGCGTTTCCGAGATCATGACCCGCACCGTGCGGGTCTGCAGCCCCGACGACGACATCGCGCGGCTGATGCACGTGATGACGCTGCACCGGGTGCGGCACCTGCCGGTGGTGGAGGACGGGCGGCTGGTCGGCATCGTCAGCATCGGCGACGTGGTCAAGAACCGTCTCGAGGAACTCGAGATGGAGACCAGCGTGCTGCGCGATGCCTGGCTCGCCTCCCACTGAGCGGCGGCTGGTGGCGCGCGCGCGGATCGGCACCTCGGGCTGGGCCTACGGGAACTGGCGCGGGCTGTTCTACCCGCCGAAGCTGCGCCGGGGAGAGTGGCTGGTCTGGTACGCGCGCTTCCTCGACACCGTCGAGGTCAACGCCAGCTTCTACCGGCTGCCCTCCGAGGAGCTCGTGCGCCGCTGGGTGGCGCACGGTCCCGACGACTTCCTCTTCGCCGTGAAGGCGTGGCGGGCCATCACCCACGACCGCCGGCTCGCCGACTGCGCCGACCTGCTGGAACAGGTCTACGCCCGCGCCGAGCCCTTCGGGGCGAAGCTCGGGCCGATCCTCTTCCAGCTGCCGCCCCGCTTTCCCGCCGATCCGCCGCGGCTTGCCGACTTGCTGGCGCTGCTGCGGCGGGACCGGCGCCACGCCTTCGAGTTTCGCGATCCCTCCTGGCACAGCGGAGAGGTCTACCGGCTGCTGGAGCGGCACGACTGCGCCTTCGTCCCCTTCGACCTGGCCGGCCTCACCGGCCCGCGGGTGGCCACCGCCTCCTTCGTCTACGTGCGCCTGCACGGACACGAGCGGCGCTATCGCGGCCGCTACACCCGCGAGCAGCTCGAGGACTGGGCCGGCTGGCTCGCGGAGCGGCTCGAAGAGGGCCGCGACGTCTTCGTCTACTTCGACAACACCGACGAAGAGGCCCACGCCGTGGTGAACGCCCGCGAGCTGCGGGCGATGCTCGCGCGCTGGACGGTGCCGGTCGCGGCCGAGCTGGAGGAGACGGGAGGCGGCGCCGGATGCGGAGCCCGCTCCTCCGCCTAGGCGTCCTGCGCCACCCGGATCACGATCTTGCCGGAGACCCGGCGGGCCAGCAGGTCCGAAAGGGCCCGGGGCGTCTCCTCCAGCGCACAGGTGGCCGCCACTTCGGGCCGGATGCGCCCTTCCCGCCACCATGCCAGCAGCTCCAGAAGCCCCGCGCGCACCCGCGCCGGATCACGGTGGCGGTAGCTGCCCCACCAGAAGCCGATGGCATCGGCGTTCTTGACCAGCAGATGGTTGGCCGGGATCTGCGGCACCTCGCCCGAGGCGAAGCCGATCACCAGGATGCGGCCCTCCCAGGCGATGGTGCGCAGGCTCGCGCGGAACATCTCGCCGCCCACCGTGTCGAAGGCGACGTGGACGCCCGCGGGAGCGGTGAGCGCGCGGATCTTCGCGACCAGCTCCGGATCTCCGGCATCGAGCGCCACGTCGGCGCCGTGGGCGCGCGCCCGCTGCAGCCGCTCCTCGCCGCGGGCGGTGGCGATCACCCGCGCCCCCAGCGCCTTCGCGCATTCCACCGCGGCGAGGCCCGTGCCGCCCGCCGCTCCGTGCACCAGCACCGTCTCGCCGGCCCGCAGCCTTGCCCGCCAGACCAGCGCGCCGTGAGCGGTCCCGTAGGTGATGGGAAAGCCCGCCGCCTCGACGGCCGGGATGTCTTCGGGCAGCGGCACCGCGTCCACCGCCCGCACCACGGCGTATTCGGCGAAGGCGCCGAAATCGGTGGCGGCGACGACGCGCGTCCCCACCGGCGGACCGTCCACGTCGGGGCCGAGCGCTTCCACCACGCCGCTCAGCTCGAGACCGGGCACGAAGGGCGGCTCGCGGCGGTCCTGGTAGCGGCCGCGGATCGCCAGGGTGTCGGCGAAATTGACCCCGGCCGCCAGCACCCGTACCCGCAGCTCGCCCGGCCCGGGCCCGGGCACCGGCAGTTCCTGCAGCTCCAGCCCCTCGACCCCGTCCAGACGGGTGCACACCACCGCCCGCATCGGCTCGACCTCCCGCCTCGCGTTCCCATATGAGCCGGCGACGACCCCGCTCCGTCATCCCCCACGCACGGAGATCGCGGCACCATGGAGCGCATGCGCGGCTATTTCGGCATCGGCGCGGAGAACATCAGCAAGCCGATGAACCTCGGCAACCTCGTGCGCTCGGCGCACGCCTTCGGTGCCAGCTTCGTCTTCCTCGTCAACGCCCATTATACCGTGCGGGCGGCGCGCTCGGACACCTCCGTGGCCGAATCGCACATTCCCGTCTACGACTTCGCGAGCCCCGACGAGCTGGTGCTGCCGCGCGGCTGCAGGCTGGTGGGCGTGGAGCTCGTCGACGGGTCCATTCCGCTGCCCAGCTTCCGCCATCCGCTGCAGGCCGCCTACGTGTTCGGTCCGGAAAAGGGCAGCCTGTCGCCGCGCATGCTGGAGCGCTGCGACTACGTGGTGCGCATTCCCACCCGCTTCTGTGTCAATCTGGCCGTGGCCGGCGCCATCGTCATGTACGACCGCATGCTCTCGCTCGGCCGTTTTCCCGAGCGGCCGCTGCACGAGGGTGGACCGCCGGTCGAGATCCCCGGCGCGCCGCTCTTCGTGCCCAACCGCCACGGTCGTTGAACCCGGCGCCGATCGGGATATGCTGGGCGACGTGGACGTGGACGGAACGGGGAAGCGCATGACGAAGAGGACGAGTGCCATCGCCCTCCTGCTGGCCCTTTCTCTCGCCGCGCCCGCCGCAGCCGCCGCCGAGGCGAAGTTCCTGAAGACCTTCCGCGACTGGAACGTGTACGTCTACGAGGACGACAAGGGCAGGACCTGCTACGTGGCGAGCGAGCCGCAGAAGATGGACGGCAACTACACGCGGCGCGACCCGCCGGTGGCCATGGTGGCGAAGTTCCCCATCGCCGAGCCCAACGTGCAGGTGGTGATCCAGTCCGGCTACCTCTACGGGAAGGACAGCCGGGTGGAGCTGGACATCGACGGTACGAAGTTCGATCTCTTCACCCACGGGGACAGTGCGTACGCCGACGACCCGGAGGAGGACGCGCGCATCATCG
>BEIP01000304.1 GCA_002898955.1 bacterium HR39
GGTCACCGTCGCGGAGCGCCGTGCCGACGAAGTCGGAGAGCGCCCGCTCGCCCTCTTCGGTGGCCTGGAGGAAGGCGCCGGGCGGCAGGCGCACGTGCACGTCCCCGAAGACCACCCGAGGCTCCGCCCGCCAGGCGAGCGATTCGGCCAGCATGCCGCAGCCGAGCGCGATGCGCGGGATGCCGTGGTCCTGCGCGAAGCGCTCGAAGGCACGCCTGTCCGAAAATCCGGGCTCCCAGTCGGCCAGCAGGGTGATGTCCACGCCGTTGGCCGCACGGGTGAGCAGCACGCTCGCCATGCGCGGCCCGTGGGCGGCCAGCAGGTCGCGCAGCGGTGCCAGCAGGGCCACGAGTTCGGGCCGGGCCACCGGACACTCGGCCAGGTCCTCGATGGTGTGGCTGTGCAGACGCCGCAGCCCCAGCCGCACGGCCCGGCCGCGGCGCTCGCAGGCGAGCCGCAGCCGCCGCCGGCTTCCGGGCGGCGAGCGGTGGAGCGGCTCCGTCTCCTCGGGCTCGATGCGCCGACGTTCGAGCTCTTCGGCGATGCGCCCGAGCTTGAAGGCGACATACGCCTCCTCGGGCAGATGCTGCAGCCGGCAGCCGCCGCAGCGACCGAAGTGGCGGCAGACGGGCTCGCGCCGCGGCGGGCCGGCCAGCCGCTCGAGAGGCCGGGCCCGCAGGCCGCCGTAGACCGGCCCCTCGATCGCCACCCGCCAGCGCTCGCCGGGCAGGGTGAAGGGGACGAAGACCCGTGTCCCGTCGACCTCGGCGATGCCGTCCCCCTCGTGGCCGAGCCGCTCGATGGCGAGCTCGACGGTCCGCCCGCCCGTGCCGGGGCCGCGTGCGCGCCTCTTCACGGCGTCGGCGCGATCATCAGATAGCCCACCGGCGTGCCGGTGGCGGCGTCCACCAAGAGCAGGTGCGGCCGGTCATGTTCGTCCACGAGTTCCAGCAGCACCCGGTCGCCCGTGGCGCTCGCCCGCACCAGCCGCAGCCCCGCCGGCAGCGCCACCCGCCGCGGCTCCGCGAGGGAGACGGCGCGCGGGCCGGTGCGCGCCACGAGAAGCGCCACCAGCGTGCCGGTGCCCAGCACGATCAGCACGCCGGCTATCACCACGAACGCCTTGACCGCACGAAGCCAGCCCTCCACGTGACCTCCCGATGACGGAAGAACGCGTGTTCGAGATCGAGGTGGCACCCGAGGCCGCGGGAAGCCGCCTCGATGTCCTCCTCGCCCGCAGCGTGCCCGAACTCTCCCGCGCCCGCATCCAGGCGCTGGTGCGTGGCGGTCACGTGCGCGTGGACGATGTGCCCGTGGACGACCCCTCCCGCAAGGTGCGGGCGGGGGAGAGGCTGCGCCTTTCGGTCCCGCCGCCGGAGCCGGCCGAGCCGCATCCCGAAGACCTGCCGCTTTCGATGCTGTACGAGGACGAACACCTGCTGGTGCTGGAAAAGCCGGCCGGCATGGTGGTGCATCCGGCTCCGGGTCACGCCGGCGGCACGCTGGTCAACGCGCTGCTCGCGCACTGCGGGGAGAGCCTCTCGGGCATCGGCGGCGTGGCGCGCCCGGGCATCGTCCACCGGCTGGATCGGGACGTCTCGGGGGTGATGGTGGTGGCCAAGCACGACCGGGCGCACGTGGGCCTCGCCGGCCAGTTCACCGTCCATTCGGTGGAGCGGGTCTACGAGGCGATCCTGCACGGCGTGCCCACGCCCGCCTCGGGCACGGTGGACCGGCCCATCGGCCGCCACCCCATCGACCGCAAGCGCATGGCGGTGGTGGAGGGCGGCAAGCGGGCCGTGACCCACTACCGCGTGCTGGAGGCGGCGGGGATGCTGGCGGCGCGGGTGGAGCTGCGGCTCGAGACCGGCCGCACCCACCAGATCCGCGTCCACATGCAGGCGCTGGGCCATCCGCTGCTGGGCGATCCCGTCTACCGGCCGCGGCGCGAGCGGCTGCCGCGGGAGGTGCAAGCCTGGCTGTCCGGCCTCGGACGCATCCTGCTGCATGCGCGGGTGCTGGGCTTCACCCATCCGGTCACCGGCGAGCGGCTGCGCTTCGAGACCCCGCCGCCGGCCTGCTTCGACGAGGCCATGGCGCGGCTGCGGGCCGCGGCGCGGGCGGCTTGAATGCCACGCGGGCGGGCCGTAGATGAGCCACGGATCCCCACGTGGGACGGTGAGCAGGATCGGACCGTGAGCGCGGACGGCAGGCGCAGCGTGCGGACCGGGAGGCGGCGATGAGAGGGCAGCACGGCGCCCCGCCGCTCGACGCCTGCCCGGTGCTCGTCCTGAACGCCGACTATCAGCCGCTCAGCTACTGCCCGCTTTCCGTCTGGGACTGGCAGGAGGCCATCAAGGCCGTCGTGCTGGACCGGGTGGACGTGCTGTCCTGGTACGACCGGGTGGTGCGCTCGCCCGGCACCGAGATGCGGCTTCCGAGCGTGGTGGCGCTGCGCGAATACGTGCCCCAGGACCGCCGGCCGCCGTTCACCCGCTTCAACGTCTTCCTGCGCGACCTCTTCACCTGCCAGTACTGCGGCAGCCGCCGGCCCACCCACGAGCTCACCTTCGACCATCTGGTGCCGCGCTCGCGGGGCGGGCGCACCTGCTGGACCAACATCGTCACCGCCTGCAGCACCTGCAATCTGCACAAGGGCAACCGGCTGCCGGAGGAGTGCGGCATGCACCCGCGCCAGCCGCCGCACGTGCCCACACTGCACGAGCTGCGCCAGAAGGGGCGCCACTTCCCGCCCAACTACCTGCACGAGAGCTGGCGCGACTTCCTCTACTGGGACACCGAGCTCGAGCCGTGAGGCGCCGGCCCGCCGGGACCCCTTGACGGAAGGGGCCCCGGCGGCAAACTATGGCGGCGCAGCGCGGGTGTAGCTCAGTGGTAGAGCAGCAGCTTCCCAAGCTGCGTGTCGTGGGTTCGATTCCCATCACCCGCTCCAGCCTCCCTTCCCTCCGTTTCCCCCGACCCCCTCGTTCCTGCGAGCGTTCGGCGTGCGCGGATGACAGCCGTGCGCCGCGCGGCTAGGATGTCCACGCTCACGAAGGGGGAGGTCGTCCGTCCATGAAGGCCCGTGATGTCATGACGCCCGAGCCGGTCGCGGTCGGGCCGGACACCGACGTGCTCGAGATCGCCCGCGTCCTGCTGGAGCGCCGCATCAGCGGCGTGCCGGTGGTGGACGAACAGGGACGCGTGCTCGGCATCGTCAGCGAGGGCGAT
>BEIP01000305.1 GCA_002898955.1 bacterium HR39
CCGGTCCACCGGCCGTCAGAGATGGCAGCCCCCGGCCACGCGCCGCCACAGCGGGGGGAGCCGGTGCTGCCAGGCGGCCGTGCGGGAATCCGCACCGCACAGCCCGTGCTCGCCGAAGCGGAAGGTGCCCCCCGGCCGCAGCACCCGCCGCACCTCGGCGAGCGCCCGGTCCACGTCCGCAATGGAGCACAGCGTCCAGGCGCTGACCACCACGTCGAAGCTCGCATCCGCGAAGGGCAGCTCCTCGGCGCCGCCCTCGTGCAGCAGCACCGGGAAGGGCATCCACGCCGCCCGCTCCTTCGCCCGCGCGAGCAGCCGCGGCGAAGGATCGACCCCCACGAGCCGCCGCACGCCGCGGCCGTAGAAGGGGAGATTCGCCCCGCCGCCGATGCCGATCTCCAGCACGTCCCCGCGCACCGGTGCGACCAGACGGTGGCGCAGCGGCACGAGCCGGCCGCTCGCCATCACCCGGTCGATCAGGACGGGGACCACGCGTTCCTGCCACAAGCCCAAAAGCAGGCCTCGCGGGCTGGCTGCACGCCCCTTCTAGCGGCCCGCGGCGCGCCGACCAAGGACGATTCTCACGCGAGCACGAGTTCCGCTTCGCCGAGCCGCTCCACCTCGATGCGCACCGAGACCGGTCCCTGCGGCCAGTACACCGGCGGAATGGTGCCGAGGCTCACCACGGTGCCGGCGGGGATGTGGCGGCCGATGCGCCCGCAGCGCCCGAGCAGCCAGGCCAGCGCCGCGAAGGGATGGCCCATCAGGGCATCGGCCGTCGCCTCGCCCTGCGGGACGCCGTCCACGAAGAGGTGGGCCCGCAGGGCCGGCAGTTCTCCGAAGGGCGGCGGAGCCGTGCGCGGGCCGAGGACGAGAGCGGCGTTGAAGGCGTTGTCGGCGACGACGGTGGGGGCGCCGGCCGAGCGCCAGTCCTCGTAGCGGTCGTCGACGATCTCGATCGCCGCGCACATCTCCCCGACCACCTCCGCCGCCTCCCCGGGCGTCCACGGCCGGGGCCGCGGCGCGACGTCCTGCGCCAGCACCACGGCGATCTCGGTCTCGATGCCGAGGCGCACGAAGGCGGAGAAGGGCAGGCGCACGCCGCTCCCGAAGAGGGTGGAGGCGAAGACGGCGCCGAAGACCGGCTCGTCGCTGCCGATGTAGGCCCGCATGGCCTCCTGGGTGCCGCCGATCTTGAGCGCCCGCACCGGCCCCAGCACCTGCGCGAGCTCGGCGTTGGCCAGTTCCTGGGCCCGGTAGCCCTCCTCGATGTCCGCGAGCTCGGACAGCCGCGGCAGTGGCCGGCGGGAAAGCCGCGCCTCCACGACCCGCCGCGCCGCGCGCGCGATGCGCTCCTCCGCTTCCATCTCCGACCTCCCACCTCCCGTTCCGCTCAGCGCGCCTCGAAGGCTCCGGCATCGGGAGCCGCGCCCGCGACCCTCCGCGGCACCGAGCCCGCCCGCTCACCGGGGCTGCAGGCCGGGACCATGCCACGCAGGCCCGGATCCGCCGCCGCATCCACCACCGGCGAGCTTGGGCGCGGCACCAGCGTGCGGGGATCGAGCCCGCCGGCCTCGGCCGAGGCGAAGGCGAAGGTCGCGGCCATCCTCACCGGTCCGTCCGCCGGCAGCCCGTCGCCCACCGTCACCGTGGCCGCGACATACGCCGGGGTGGGCGTGCGGTTGGCGACGAACACGGCGCGGGGGATGCGCGTTTCGAGCGTCGAGAAGGCGAGGGTGAGGCGTGCGTCCGGATCACCCCCCTCGGCGCCGAAGGAGACCAGCGTGCGGTTCTCCGCCCGCTCGCCCTGCACCAGCACGCTGCCGGCGATCAGGGTGGGCGCCGCCTCGGCGATGTCCACGAGGTACGATCCGGCACCTTCCCCGTCCTCGATGCGGCTGCAGCGGATCTCGTTCCTGCGCGCGCGGCTCTTGATGCCGTGGCCGCCCGCGAGGCCGTGGATCCACGAGCCCTCCACGAGGAGCAGGTCTCCGCCCGAGGCGTAGATCTGGTGGCCGGGCGGAACGCCGTAGCGCTCGTGGTCGGTGCCGTTCGCGAAGATCTCGGACTCGCGCACGGCGAGCGTGCCGCGGAAGGAGGCGGCCACCAGCACGCCCATCTCGTTGTGGTGGATCGAGGTGCGCACGAGCTCGAGGTCCGCGCCCTCCGCCCGGATGCCGGCGCCGTTGCGGTCCGCGACCGCCGAGCCGGTGAGCTCCACGTCCTCGATGCGCACCCGCTCGCCCCTGATCACCCACACCGCCTTGCCCTCGGCGCCGCGGCCACCCCCGTCGATCACCGGCCGGCCGCCCACGCCGCGGATCACCAGATCCGACGCCCGCCACACCGCCACGTCCACGTAACGGCCGGCCGCGATCTCGACGACGTCGCCGTCGCGCGCCGCGGCCGCCGCCTCGCTCGGGCGGAAGAAGGGCCCATCCGGGGAGACCCGCAGCACCCGCGCCCCCGGCGTCGGAGCCGGCGCGGCCTGCGGCGCTTCGGGTTCCGCGCCCTCCAGCAGGCGGATGCGCCCGCCGGAGAGTTCGGTGCCGTCGGAGAAGCGGATGCGGCGCACCTCGTGCCGGTCGACAGGCAGCACGAAGCGGCGCCCGTCCTCCAGCTCCACCACCATGTCGGCACGGACCGCTGCGGCGGCGGTCAGGAGCACAAGGGCGCACAGGAAGACGGCGGTCCTCACCGGGCGGAGGCCGCGGCCGCGGACAGAGCGGCCCGCTCGTGCGGGGCGAGCGGGCCTTCCACCACATAGGCGAAGCCGTCGCGCTCGAGCACGAGGCCGTCGGGGACGCCGTCGCGCCCGGGCGCGCGGTCCCTCAGGATGCGCACGGCGATGCGGGCATCGGGCGCGCGGCGGTAGACCACCACGGGAGTCGCGGCCGCGCCCGCCCCGTCGATGCGCCCGCCCAGGAGCGTCCAGTCGGCCGGCACCGGCGGAAGCGGCGGCGCCGTGCCCAGCTCGGCGGCGAGCCAGGCCTCGAGCCGGGCGGCGTCCGGCGTCTCCAGGTCCAGCCGGTCGGGATCCGCCTCCGGTGCCAGCTCGCGCTCAGCCGGGCGCAGGAAGCCGCGGTCGAGCTGCACGGCCAGCCCGAGGCCGGCCAGGGCGAGCAGCGCGATGCCGACGAGGCGGGTGAGCAGGCGCGTGGAGCGGCCCGCGGCGGCCGGCGGGCGGGCGGCGGCCGGCGGGCGCGGACGCGCGGGAGCGGGAGGAAGAA
>BEIP01000306.1 GCA_002898955.1 bacterium HR39
CGCCTCGCCGGGACCGACGCGTCCCTCGAAGGTGCGCCCGGCCGGCACCTCGCCGATCACCAAAAGCGGCCGGCCGGGCGGGTCGGTGTCGGCGGCGCGCACCGCATAGCCGTCCATGGCGGAGACGTCGAAGGGCGCCTGGGTGCGCCGGGCGGCGAGATCGCGCGCCAGCACCCGGCCCTGCGCCTGCCAGATCCCAACCCACTCCTCGGGCATGGTGCGGGCGTGGGCGAGGATGCGGGAGCGCGCCTCCTCGACCGGGATCACGGCTGCTCCTCCGCGCGCCACTCGCCGCTGCGGCCGCCCGCCTTGTGCAGCAGCCGCACGCCCTCGATGCGCATGCCGCGGTCGATGGCCTTGCACATGTCGTAGACGGTGAGCGCCGCCACCGCGGCGGCGGTGAGCGCCTCCATCTCCACGCCGGTGCGGGCGGTGACCCGGCAGGTGGCGAGGATGCGCACCGCACTCCTCTCCGGCACCGGCTCGAGTTCCACCTTCACCGAAGAGAGCGGCAGCGGATGGCACAGCGGGACGAGATCGGGGGTGCGCTTCGCGCCCATGATGCCGGCGATCTGCGCGACGCCCAGGACGTCCCCCTTGGCGATCTCGCGGCGGGTGATCCGCTCCAGCGTCTCCGGCCGCATGACCACCCAGGCCTCGGCGGTGGCGGTTCGCTCGGTGACGTCTTTCGCCGAGACGTCCACCATGACCGCATTGCCGTGCTCGTCGAAGTGGGTGAGCCCGCTCATGCCGCATCCTCCGGAAGACCCAGAAGCCGCCGGGTGGCGGCGCGCACGTCCGGCTGGCGCATGAGGGATTCGCCCACGAGAAAGGCCTTCGCGCCGGCACGCCGGAGCCGCAGCACGTCCTCGCGGGTGTATATCCCGCTTTCGGCCACCAGCAGGCGGTCGTCGGGCACGCGCGGGGCGAGGCGCTCGAAGGTGGCGAGCGAGACCTCGAGGGTGCGAAGGTTCCGGTTGTTGATGCCGATCAGCCGTGCATCCAGCGCCAGCGCCCGGTCGAGCTCGGCCTCGTCGTGCACCTCGACCAGCGCATCGAGCTCCCAGCTCCGCGCCGCATCCAGCAGCTCGGCGGCCAGCGCGTCGTCCACCGCCGCCATGATCACCAGCACGCAGTCCGCGCCGATGGCCCGCGCCTCGACCACCTGCCAGGGGTCGATCAGGAAGGACTTGCGCAGGACGGGAAGCGGCACCGCCGCGCGGGCGGCCGAGAGATGCGAGTCGTCGCCCTCGAAGAAGGGGCGGTTGGTGAGCACCGACAGGCAGGTGGCGCCGGCATGGTGGTAGGCGCGGGCGAGCTCGATGGGGTCGAAGTCCTCGCGGATGCGACCCCGGCTCGGAGAGGCGCGCTTGATCTCGGCGATCAGCGCCGTGCGGCCGGCGGCGTGGGCTGCGGCGAGCGCTGCGGCGAAGCCGCGTGGCATCTGGGCCCGGGCGCGCTCTTCGAGCTCCCAAAGCGGCACCTCGCGCCGGCGGCGGGCGAGATCCTCGCGCTCGACTTCGAGGATGCGGGCCAGCACGTCGCTCACGACGCCCCTCCGCCGCGGGTGATGCGCACGAGCTTCTCCAGCACCTTCCCGGCCCGGCCCGAGTCGATGGCTTCGGCGGCCATGGCGGCGCCTTCGGCGAGATCGCGGGCGCGATCGGCCACCACCAGCGCCGCGGCGGCGGCGAGCAGCACGGCGTGGCGGAAGGGACCGCGCACGCCCGCCAGCACCGCGCGGATGGCCTCGGCGTTGTGCTCGGGATCGCCACCCTTGAGGTCCTCGATGCGCCCGCGCGGCAGTCCGGCATCCTCGGGCGTGACCTCGAAGGTGCGCACCCCGCCGTCCTTCCACTCGGCCACCAGGGTGGGTCCGGCGATGGAGAGCTCGTCGAGCCCGCCCGCGCCGTGCACCACCCACACCCGCTCGCTGCCGAGCCGGCCCAGCACCTCGGCGAGCGGCCGCGTCCACTCGGGCGCGAAGACGCCCATCACCTGGCGCTTCACCCCGGCCGGATTGCACAGCGGCCCCAGCAGGTTGAAGATGGTGCGGGTGCCGAGCTCGGCGCGCGGGCCGGCCACGTGGCGCATGGCGCCGTGGTGGCGCGGGGCCATGAGGAAGCCGATGCCGGCCTCGAACAGCGCCTCCTCGATGCGCTCGAAGGGGGCGTCGATGTCCACGCCCAGCGCCTGGAGCACGTCGGAGGAGCCGCAGCGGGAGGAGAGCCCGCGGTTGCCGTGCTTGGCCACCGGCACGCCGCAGGCGGCCACCACCAGCGCGGCGGCGGTGGAGATGTTGTAGGTGCCCCTGGCGTCGCCGCCGGTGCCGCAGGTGTCGATGGCGCCCTCGGGAGCCCGGATGCGCAGCATCTTCTCCCGCATCACGGTGGCGCCGGCGCGGATCTCGTCCACCGTCTCGCCCCGCACCCGCAGCCCCATGAGGAAGGCGCCGATCTGGGCAGGCGTGGCGTCGCCCGACATCATGATGGAGAAGGCGTCGCGCGCGCTCTCGAAGGAGAGCGGGCGGCCGGTGGCCACCTCGGCGAGGATCTCGCGGAAGCGCTGCAGTTCGGCGGTCACCGTTCCCTCCGGCAAATGGCGAGGAAGTTGGCGAGGATGGCGTGGCCGTGTTCCGTCTCGATGCTCTCGGGATGGAACTGCACGCCGTGGATCGGAAGGTGGCGGTGGCGCAGGCCCATCACCAGCCCGTCGGAGGAGGTGGCGTTGACCTCGAGTTCGTCCGGCAGGGTCCCGGCCAGCGCCACGAGCGAATGGTAGCGGGTGGCCCGGAGGGGCGAGGGCAACCCGGCGAAGACGCCGGTGTTGTCGTGGGTGATGTGGTCCAGCTTGCCGTGCATGGGCACCGGCGCGCGGTCCACCACCGCCCCGAAGGCGCGGGCGATGGCCTGATGGCCGAGGCACACCCCCAGCACCGGCACACCGGCGCGGGCGGCGGCACGCACCAGCTCGATGCAGATCCCGGCGCGGTCCGGGTCGCACGGGCCCGGCGAGAGCACGATGCCGGCCGGGCGGCGGGCGAGGGCTTCCTCCACCGTCAGGGCGTCGTTGCGCACCACCGCGGCCTCGGCGCCGAGCTCGCCGAGATAGTGCCAGAGGTTCCACACGAAGCTGTCGTAGTTGTCGACCAGCAGCAGCACGTGCGGCCACCCGCAGGGGATCCGAGGGGGAGAAAGCGCACGCGCCGCGCCGGTCAAGGGCCACGGGC
>BEIP01000307.1 GCA_002898955.1 bacterium HR39
TGGCCGGTGCTGCCCATGCCGCACTGCACCTCGTCCAGCACCAGCAGCAGGCCGTGACGGTCGCAGAGCTCGCGCAGGCCCCTCAGGAACTCCGGCGGGCAGGGGCGCACGCCGCCCTCGCCCTGCACCGGCTCGATCAGCACCGCGCCCGTCTCGGGACCGATGGCCCGCTCCACCGCTTCGAGATCGGCGAAGGGCACGCGGTCGAAGCCGGGCAGCAGCGGCTCGAAGCCCCGGGTGAGGCGCTCGCCGCCGGCCGCCGCGATGGTGGCCATGGTGCGGCCGTGGAAGGCGCCCTCGAAGGTGACGATGCGCGGGCGCGGGCGGCCCTTCGCGAAGTGGTGGCGCCGGGCGATCTTGATGGCCGCCTCGACCGCCTCCGCCCCGGAATTGCAGAGGAACACCGTATCCGCGAAGGTGAGCTCGACGAGCCGGACGGCGAGGCGCTCCAGCTCGGCGATGCGGTAGAGGTTGGAGACGTGCCACAGCCGCCCGGCCTGCTCGCGCAGCACCTCGACGAGGCGCGGATGGCAGTGGCCCAGCGCGCAGACCGCGATGCCCGAGCCGAAGTCGAGATAGCGTCGGCCTTCCGCATCCCACAGCCATACGCCCTCGCCGCGCACGAAGGTGACGGGCAGACGGTTGTACACGGGCAGCAGGACGGGAAAGGTCTCTTCGCCGGACGTCGCGTTCACGGCCGAGTCGCCTCCACCCCGTAAAGGAACGAGCGGACCGGCCCGCTCAGCTCTTGAGACGCCAGCCGATCCGCAGGAGATGCAGGGCCAGGAGCCAGAGCCCGAGATCGACGAGCACCAGCACCGGAACGCCGATCCAGATGGCACCGTCGGCGTGCCCCGTCAACGCGTAGCGGAAGCCGTCGATCATGTGGAAGAAGGGATCGAACAGCGCCACCAGGTGCAGCGCCGGCGGCAGGGCGGCGACGGAATAGAAGGTGCCGGAGAGGAAGGAGAGAGGCACGATCACGAAGTTCGTGACGAAGGCGAGCTGGTCGAACTTGTCGGCCCACAGGCCGGCCAGCACGCCTGCGGTGGCCGTGCCCACGGAGGCGAGCAGCAGGTAGAGGAGCGCGAGCAGCGGATCGACCGACCCGAAGGTGACGAAGAAGGGCAGCACCACACCCACCGCCGCCGCCACCACGAAGCCGCGCACCACGCCGCCCGCCACCAGCCCGAAGAGCAGTTCGCCGGGGGAGAGCGGCGGCATGAGATAGTCGACGATGTTGCCCTGGATCTTGGCGATCACCAGCGAGGAGGAGGTGTTGGCGAAGGCGTTCTGGATGACCGACATCATCACGAGGCCGGGGGCGAGGAAGGCGAGATAGGGGAGCTCCCCGACGGTGCGGCCGGCGCGGCCCAGGGCGAAGGCGAAGATGACGAGGAACAGCAGGGCGTTGACCAGCGGCGCCACCACCGTCTGGGCCGGCACCTTGAGGAACCGCCACACCTCCTTGGCGATCAGCGTGCGCAGGCCGACGAGGTTGAGGTCGAAGGGCGTGCCGAAGGTGGGAGCCGCAGCCCGACCCGGACTCGCCCGTCCCCTCAGTAGTCGTAGCGCCATTCCAGCTCCGCCCCGCTCGTGCCCGCGCTGCCCGCCTCGGCGCCGAGGCTGACGTTGGGCGTGATCTCCACCTCCACCCGCCCGGTGGTCTCGCCGGTGCCGAGGCTGCGCTGGACCTCCAGGTACACCTCGTCGGAGAGATACTTGCCGGCGGTGACGCTGGCGCCGCCGGCACCGTCCGCGCCCACCTCCAGCACGTCCACGCCGATCGCCTCGCGCAGCCCGGCGAGGAGGTCGAGGCCGCCGCCGCTTTGCAGCTGCTGCAGGGCGGCCGCGAGCCGCACCGCCTGCATCGGGGTGAGGCGATCACGCGAGGTGTCGAACAGCAGGCGCGCGAGGATCTCGTCCTGCGGCAGCTCCGGTTCGCTCGTGAGCGTGAGCTCCGGACGGGAGGCGGGCCCGCTCAGCAGCACGTGGATGCGGATGCCGTCGCGCTCGGCGGTGGCCTCGATGTCCAGCACCGGCTCGGGGGGCAGGCTGCCGTAGAAGGTGACGCTGCCGCTCGAGAGCACGAGGCGCTCGCCGAGGAAGTCGAGGGTGCCGCGTCTGAGCTCGAGCCCGCCCTGGATGGCGAGGTCGGGGACGATGCCGGTGATCCGCAGCCGACCCTCCCATTCGCTCTCGAGGCCGTAGCCGCGCACGTAGACCCGCCCCGGCGCCTCGATCACCATGTCGTGCGCCACGCGGAAGGGCGGCCCGGACCGCGGTTCGACCCGCGGCGGGCGCATCGCGCCGTCCGGTCCCCGTTCCTCGACGGCGAGGGTGGGGATCTCGGGCGCCCCGAGATCGGCGCCGATGCGGAATTCGGCGCGCACCACCCGCACCTTCCCCGACACGCCCGCGGCCGCCACGTCGCCGACGATGTCCACGTCGGCGTCCACGACGGCGAGGGCGAAGTCGGTGGCGAGGGTGCGGAACTGCCGGGCGTTCACCGTGAGGTCGTATGCGGGATGGAGCAGGTCGGCGAGGTCCACCCGGCCGCTGCCCGAAAGCCGCCCGCCGTTGCCGTCGCGTGCCTCCAGCTTCTCGACGATCAGTTCGCGCCCGCGTGCCCGCACCACGAGCTGCAGCCGGTCCAGCACGAGACCGGTGCGTCCCTCCTCGATGCGCGCCCGCGGAATCTCGACGGTCCCGGTCACTTCCGGCGCATCCACCGTGCCGGCGAGGGTGAGGTCCACGGCGAGGGTGCCGCGGGCGAGGAGCTGGTGCAGCCCGGCCAGGGTGGTGAGGTTGGAGAGCGCCGCCTCGCTGCGCACCCGCCCGGAGATCGTCCACTGCGGCGGCAGCAGCACGCGCCCGGCGGCGAGGTCCACCGACACGGGCAGGCCCAGGGTGGCGGCCAGCGTGCGCTCACCGCCACGGTGCGCCTGCGCCTCCACCGACAGCCGGCCGGCGTCCAGCGTCGCCTTCAGCAGGACGTCCGCCGGCTGCAGGTCGGAGAGCAGCGGATCGGCGGGCCGCAGGCCGCGCACGTCGAGGACGAGCACGCCACGGGGATCTTGCTCGGCGCCCGCGAGGGTGAGCCGCAGGCCGGCGGTGCCGGCGAGCGGCGGTGCGCCGAAGTCGGCGGCGAGATCGAGCGGCAGGTCCTCGACGGAGAGATCGAGGGCGATGCGCCCGGGCCGGCGCTCCAGACTGCCGCGCACGCGC
>BEIP01000308.1 GCA_002898955.1 bacterium HR39
GTCGGCTTCGCTGTGCTGCGAGGCGGTGACGTGGTGGGCGACCAAGCCGTGATCTTCGCCGGACCCGGCGAGCGCATCGAGCTGGGCCACCGCGCCTCCGACCGGCGCATCTACGCCCGCGGCGCCGTGCGGGCGGCGCGCTGGGTGGTGGGCGAGGCCCCGGGCCTCTACGGCATGCGCGACGTGCTGGGGCTCTAGCGCGGCTCCGGCGGCACGGCCGCGAGCCGACGGGCCTGGACGACCCAGTCCGCCACCTCCCCGGGCGTGGGCGAACGGCGGCACCAGCGCTCCGCCCCGTTGAAGGCGGCGATGCGGGCGTGCAGCTCGTGCGGGTCGGCGGCGGCGAGGGTGGCGCTGTCGCACACGCCGAGCCGCTCGAGCAGGCTGCCGAAGCCGGCTCCCAGGCCGCGGATGCGGGCCAGATCGGCCCGCTGCACGAGGGTGCGCAGATCGGCGACCGGGACGCCCAGAAGGCGGGCGAGACGGTCGAGTCCGGCCCGCCCGACCGCCGCGATCAGCTGGTCGCAGCGGGTGATGCCGACTCGCCCGAGGCGGGCGCGCAGGCGTGTATCGAAGCCCCGGAGCTTGCAGAGGGGAATGCGGCCCGTCGGCCGGAGCGCCTCGCACATGCGGTCCCGACGGTCTGCCGACGGGTCGCGTGGTGCACACGCGGAACCCATGACGCCTCTCCGCCGGGAATCATATCTGTGGAAGAGATGTTACGCCGCGTCGCGGACGGAGTCGCGTCGTCTTCACGGGCGATCACGCGTTCGTGATCGGCTCAGGCGGGAGCGGGAAAGCTGCGCCGCCGCCACAGGGCTTCGCGCAGCACTTCGGCGAATTCGAGGCGTTCCTCGGGCGCGAGGAAGGACCCGAGCACCAGCCTGCGGCCGTGGGAGGCCAGCACGAGATGCGGCCCCCCGGGCCCGCGGTCGTCGATCTCCACCCGCACCCAGTAGGGCTCGAAGCGCCACTCGCGCACGCGGCCGTCGGGCTCGACCCGGCGCACCACCATGCCGTCGGCGTCGATGCGGACGATCTCGCGGCGGCGGGCGGCACGGCGCACGACCACGAAGGCGAACAGCAGGCCCAGCACGTCGAGGCCCAGAAAACCCGTCACCGGCCAGGCACCCGCCAGCCAGAACAGCGTGCCGATGGCGGTGCTCGCACCGAGCAGGAAGCCGGCGAGCAGGATAAAGCCCGCCCGCGACATGGGGGGATTGGGGTACAGTACCGCCTCGAAGGGCGGCTCGTGGCGACGGTCGTCCTGCATGGCGGCGGCCCGGACCGCATGTTGCATTCCGCTTATAGGCGGCTATGACCCGCGCGGCAACGTCCGGGCCCGGGACATGGCGACGCGCAGGCGCTCCACGCAGCGGAAGGAAGGGCACGCGGCGGGGACCTCCGCCGGGCGTCCGGCCGACCGGCCGTCGCCGCTCTCGCCCGCCGAGGTGGAGGAGTTCTTCCGCCGACTCGCCGAGGTCGATCCGCTGCCCACCACCGAGCTGGAATACCGCGACCCCTTCACCCTGCTGGTGGCGGTGGTGCTCTCGGCCCAGGCGACGGACAAAGGTGTGAACCGCGTCACCCGCGAACTCTTCCGCCACGCCCGCACCCCGCAGGACTTCGTGCGGCTCGGGGAGGAGGGGATCGCCCGCTACATCCGCAGCCTCGGCCTGTGGCGGGCCAAGGCCCGCAACCTCTACCGGCTCTCGCAGATCCTGATCGAGCGCCACGGCGGGCAGGTGCCCCGCACCCGCGAGGAACTGGAGGCGCTCCCCGGAGTCGGGCGCAAGACCGCCAACGTCGTCCTCAACACCGTGTACGGCGAGCCCACCATCGCCGTGGACACCCACGTGTTCCGGGTGGCGAACCGCACCGGGCTGGCGCCCGGCCGCACGCCGCGGGAGGTGGAGGAGAAACTGCTGCGGGTGGTGCCCGAGGCCTACCGGCGCGGCGCACATCACTGGCTCATCCGCCTGGGCCGCTACACCTGCAGGGCGCGCCGTCCCGCATGCTGGCGCTGTCCCGTGGCGGACCTCTGCCGCTATCCGGACAAGACGCCGCCGCCGTCCGCCGGATCCGGACGGAACGGCGACACCGCGGGCTGAGCCCGCGTGGGCTGCGGATCCCGGGTGCCGCTTGCGGGCCGGCGTGTAGGATGTTATTCCTACAACCGCCCTGCGAGCGGGAGAGCCGTCCCGTGCTGTTCGTCACCAACCGCGCGCTGGAGGAGGGCCCGGAGAGCCGCTTCGGCCGCCGGGTGCGTTTTTCGGCCGATCCCGAGCCGCGCGCCTCGCTCTTCTTCTGCGAGCGGCTGGGCGCCGACGACTACCGGGAGATCGGCTCGGCCGCCTTCTTCGACCGGCTGCGGCGCAGCTCCGCCGAACACGTGCTGATCTACCTCCACGGCTTCTCCAACCGCCCGGAGACCCACGTCTTCCCGCGCGCGGCCCTGCTCGCGCGGCGGCTGCGCGGCCTCGGCCTCGCGGTGGAGGTGGTGCCGCTGATCTGGCCGTGCGGCGAGCGGGTGGGCTGGCTCAGGGACTATTTCGACGACCAGGACGCGGCCGACATGAGCGGCTTCGCCTTCGCCCGGCTGGTGGGCAAGTTCCTCGACTGGCGCCAGCGCACCGGCGAGCCCTGCACCCGTCACCTGCACCTTCTGGCCCATTCCATGGGCAACCGGGTGCTGCGGGCGGCGGTGGGCCGCTGGTACGGCGAGCACGGGGCCGTGCCCGCGCTGTTCCGCAACGTCTTCATGGTGGCGGCGGACGTGGCCAACGAATGCCTCGAGCCGGGCCGCTCCGGCTGGCCCATCACGCGCTGCGCCCGCAACGTGGTGGTCTACTACGCTCCCGACGACTTCGCCCTGCGCACCAGCAAGCTCGTCAACGTGGCCAACCGGGTGCTGTCCCGCCGGCTCGGCCACACCGGCCCGGAGAACCTCGCGAAGGTGCCGGCCAACGTGGTGGCGGTGGACTGCGATCTGGTGAACCGGCGGGCCGATCCCCTCGGCCACACCTACTTCCTCGACGATCCGGACGGGCGCCCGGGCGCGGTGCTGCTGCACATCGCCCGCTGCATTGGCACCGGTCGCCCCGCGCCGCGGCCCGGTCCGCGCCACCTGCGGCTCGTGCCGCGCGGACTTCAGAACGGGATGTCGTCGTCGAGGTCCTCGAACCCGGGAGCGCCGCCGGAACGCCGGCCGGAACAGGAAGCGGTGC
>BEIP01000309.1 GCA_002898955.1 bacterium HR39
GGGAATCGAGAGCGGCCATCCGCTCCTCCAGCCCGGACAGCCGCCGTTCGAGCTCCGGCGGCATCGCCGGCCGGGTCGCGAACCAGGCCAACGCCGCGGCCGAGACCAGCAGGCCCCCGACGAGGCCGGCCAGCAGCGCGCGGCCGCTCCCGGGCGGAGCGGCGACCGGGGCGGGCCCGGGTGCGACGGGGTGCCCGCGCCCTTCGTGCGTCTCCACCTCCGACTCCACCGGCTGAGGTTGCGCCGGCGCGCCGGAGGGTTCGCTTGCCGGTTCGCCGCCGGCGGAGGCGGCGGGCGCGGCCTCTCCCGTCTCCGGCGCCGAGGGCGGTGGCTGCCGCGCGTCCTCGGGCTTGGGAGTGGACGGTCCGTCCTCGCGACGTTCCTCGGCCACGGGCCTCGACTCCTGCTTCGGGTGGTCCTGCGGTGCCGCGTTCTTTCCACGGCGCGCGCCCCTGCGACGGCGGGACATCTCGCTCCTCCCGGCCACCCGCTCGTGCCGGCGGCCCGCGCTGCGCCGGCAGCGGGGCTATCAGCGCCGCAGGCGTGCTTCAAGCTCGCCGAGCAGGGCCTTTTCGTCGCGCTCGGGGGCCACCACCACCTCGAGCCCGGGGAGATCCGAGACCTCCTCGGCCACCGCCTCGCTCAGGCAGACCGCGAGCACGCCCTCGAGGGCCGGCTCCAGCCCGGCCCGGCGCACCAGCCGCGCGAAGGTGGCAGCGGTGCGCGGCGAGTAGAGCAGCACCGCCCCGATCGCCCGGCGGTGCAGGGCGTGACGGGTGCGCGAGCCAAGCTCCTCGCGCGGCACCGTGTCGTAGACGACGATGCGCTCGTAGGCGAAGCCGCGCGGCTCCAGCACCTCCTCGAAGCGGCTCGCCACCTCCCGCCCGCTCGGATGCAGGACGAGCCCGCCGGCGGGGGTGAGCTCGCGCAAGATCCGCTCGGCCAGCGAACGCCACTCGCCCTCGCCGGTGCGGATGTCGAAGGCGCCGCGCTCGGCCGCGGCGGCCGCCGTGGCGGGACCGACGGCGTAGACGGGAAGCCGCACCAGTTCGCGGTTGAGCGCATGCACCGCGTTGCGGCTCGTCAGGATCACCGCCTGCACCTCCTCGACGGGAGGCAGCTCGAAGGGCACGCGGCGCGTCTCGAACAGCGGGTCGATCAGCGTGAGGAAGCCGCGCCGCTGCAGCTCCCGGGCCGTCGCCTCGGCCTGCTCGCGCGCCCGGGTGACCATCACCCACGTCTTCTGCCGGTTCTCGTTCATGGGGCGAAGGGTCCTTTCCGGCGGATCAGGCGGACAGCAGCTCGGGTACCGCCCGCACGAGCCGCCTGCCGGCGTCCCGGCCGAGCGCGGCGGCCTCCGCCGCGGGCGCCCGCCCGCTCACCCGCCACACCCGGCTCCCGTCCGGCGCGGCCACGAGACCGCGGAACAACAGCCGGTCCCCGTCGGCTTCGCACAGGCCGGCGATGGGGGTGCGACAGGATCCGCCGAGCTCGGCGAGGAACGCACGTTCCGCCTCGACGCATGTCCGGGTGGGCAGATGGTCGATGCGGGCGACAAGATCCAGAGTTTTCACATCGTCGGCACGGCATTCGACCGCGATCACCCCCTGCCCGACGGCGGGCAGCATCTCCGAGGCGTCCAGCACCCGGTGCGTGCCCGGATCGGCACCGAGCCGCACGAGCCCGGCCCGCGCCAGCAGGGTGGCGGCGACCGCGCCCTCGCGCACGCGGGCGATGCGGGTCTCCACATTGCCGCGCAGCGGCACGATCGCGAGATCCGGGCGCCGTTCGAGGAGCTGGGCGGCTCGCCGCGGCGAGGAAGTCCCCACCCGTGCACCCCGGGGCAGGGCATCCAGCCCCTCAGCACCCACCAGCACGTCGCGCGGATCCTCCCGCGGCAGGAAGGCGCCGAAGACGAGCCCCTCGGGGAGGATGCCCGGCACGTCCTTGAGCGAGTGGACCGCGATGTCGACGAGCCCCGCGGCGAGCCGTTCCTCGATTTCCCTGGTGAACAGCCCATTGCCGCCGATCTCGGCGAGGGGCCGGTCGACGAAGCGGTCCCCCGAGGTGCGGACAACCTCGATCCCGATGGCGTCGGGCTCGGCGAGCTCGGGCACGGCCGCCCGCAGGGCGGCCACCACCATCTCCGTCTGGCGCCGGGCGAGCGGCGAGCCGCGGGTTCCGATCACGAGAACGGGCACGGAACGTTTCCGCCGGGAGTTGCAGGTCCCATATCGGCAACCGATGTAGAAGAGCGATCACGCCGTGACGAGCGTGGAACGGCCCCTGGTACTGGGAATCGAGACGAGCTGCGACGAGACGGCGGCCGCGGTGGTGGGTGCCGACCGGAGGGTGCTCGCCGAGGCGGTGGCGAGCCAGCTCGACCTGCACGCCACCTACGGCGGCGTCGTGCCGGAGATCGCCGCACGGGCGCACGCCGAGCGGCTCGACCGGCTGGTCGCGCGGGTGCTGGAGGAGGCCGGCGTCGCGCTGCCCGATCTCGACGCGGTGGCCGTCACCGCCGGCCCCGGCCTCATCGGCGGACTGATCGTCGGCATCGTCGGCGCGCAGGCGCTCGCGGCGGTGGCGGGCCTGCCGGTGGTCGCCGTCAACCATCTGGAGGCGCACGCGCTCATCGCCCGCCTCACCCACGGCCTCGACTTCCCCTATCTCGTCCTGCTGGTCTCCGGTGGCCACAGCCAGTTCGTGGCCGTCGAAGGGTTGGGCCGGTACCGCCGCTTCGGCTCCACCGTCGACGACGCGGTGGGCGAGGCCTTCGACAAGGTGGCGAAGATGCTGGGCCTCGGCTATCCGGGCGGGCCGGCGGTCGAGAAGGTGGCGGAAACGGGCGATCCGCACGCCTTCGATCTGCCGCGCCCGCTCCTCGGCCGGCCGGGCTGCGACTTCTCCTTCTCCGGGCTCAAGACGGCGGTGCGCCAGCACATCCTTGCCCTGGGCGAACGGGCCCGCGACGCGCGGGTGCAGGCGGACCTGTGCGCGAGCTTCCAGCAGGCGGTGTGCGAGGTGCTGGTCGACCGCACGCGCCGGGCACTCGCGCGCTTCCGCGCCGACTACGGGGTGCGTCCGGTTCTGGTGGTGGCCGGCGGCGTCGCGGCGAACCGCCGGCTGCGCGCCGCCCTCGGGGACCTCGCGCGTGCGGAGGAGGCGGACATCGCCCTTCCGCCGCTTTGCTGGTGCGGCGACAACGCCGTGATGGTCGCCTGG
>BEIP01000310.1 GCA_002898955.1 bacterium HR39
CCGCATCCGCGCCCGATGGCCGCAGCGCTGCTGCTCGCCCTGTGCGTGGACGGGGAGGAGGTGGCGGCGGTGAGAGTCGCGGGGGCGGACGAACGGGCGCTGTGGCGGGCGGCACGCCTGCTGCTGCCCGATCCGCGCGCGAACCCCCGGCCGCTACGGCTGCTGCCGCACGTGGAGGTCGGGATCTCCGGCAGCTTCGGGTTCTGAGGCCCGCACCGCCGCGAGGAAGGCGGCGACGATGCGCTCCACCGCCGCGGTGGGAGTGACGGTGCCGGCCTCCACCTCCCGCTCGAGCCGCGGCAGCAGCTCGGCCACGGCGGGACAGTCCTCCAGCAGGCGCTCGAGGCGCTCGTCCAGCAGGCGGTGGAACCAGCGCACCTGCTGGCGGCGGCGGCGGGCGGCGAAGGCGCTCGCCCCCTGCATCACCGCGCGGTGGCGGCAGACCTCCTGCCAGAGCCCGTCGAGACCGGCGCCGGTCAGCGCGCTCACCAGCAGCACCGGCGTGTGCCAGAGGGCGTCGGCCGGCTCCAGCAGCCGCAGGGCGGCGCGGAGCTGGCGGGCCGCCTCGCGGGCGCGCGGCAGGTTGTCGCCGTCGGCCTTGTTGACGGCGATGATGTCCGCGAGCTCGAGGATGCCCTTCTTGATGCCCTGCAGCTCGTCGCCGCCGCCGGGCAGGGTGAGGACGAGGAAGAGGTCGACCATCCCGGCCACCTCCACCTCGCTCTGTCCCACCCCCACCGTCTCGACGAAGACCAGATCGAAGCCGGCGGCCTCGCACAGCAGGATGGTCTCGCGGGTGGTGCGGGCCACCCCGCCCAGCGCCCCGCCCGAGGGCGAGGGGCGGATGTAGGCGTTCGGATGGGACGCGAGGCGCGCCATGCGGGTCTTGTCGCCGAGGATCGAGCCGCCGGTGCGCACCGAGGTGGGATCCACCGCCAGCACCGCGAGGCGGTGGCCCTGCTCGACGAGACGGATGCCCAGGGCGTCGACGAAGGTGCTCTTGCCCACACCGGGCACACCGGAAATACCGATGCGGTGCGAGCGCCCGGTGTGCGGCAGGAGCCGCTCCAGCACCCGCTCGGCGAGGAGCCGGTCCTCGGGATGACGGCTCTCGATCAGGGTGATGGCGCGGGCCAGGGCCGCCCGATCGCCCGAGAGCACGCCCGCGACATAGGCGTCGACGGAAAGGCGCCGGCCGCGCCGCGCCGTCTCCTCCATGCCCGCGTCCGCCTCAGGCGAGGCCCACGTCCTTCGCCGCGCGCCGCAGCGCCTGGTCGAGATCGGCGATGATGTCGTCGACCGTCTCGATGCCCACCTACAGCCGCACCACCTCCGGCCCGGCGCCCGCCGCCTTCTGCTGCTCCGGCGTGAGCTGGCGGTGGGTGGTGGAGGCCGGATGGATGATGAGCGTGCGGGTGTCTCCGATGTTGGCCACGTGCGAGATCAGCTCGCAGTGGTCCACCACCTTGACCCCCATCTCGTAGCCGCCCTTGACGCCGAAGGTGAAGACGCCGCCCACGCCCCTGGGGCAGTACTTGTCGACGAGCGGGGTGCGGTTTTCCGGAAGGCGCGGATAGGACACCCATGCCACGTAGGGATGGGAGGCGAGGAAGTCCGCCACCCGGTCGGCGTTCTGCACGATCCGCTCCATCCGCAGCGGCAGGGTTTCGATGCCCTGCAGGATGAGGAAGGCGTTGAAGGGCGACATGCAGGGACCGAGGTCGCGCAGGCCCATGGCCTTGCAGCGGACCGTGAAGGCGAAGTTGCCGAAGGTCTCGGCGAAGCGCAGGCCGTGGTAGGCCGCGCACGGCTCGGTCATGAGCGGGAACTTGTCGTTCTGGAACCAGTCGAAGTTGCCGCTCTCCACCACGGCGCCGCCGATGGAGTTGCCCTGCCCGCCCATGTACTTGATCAGCGAGTGGACGACGATGTCCGCGCCCCACTCGAAGGGCCGGCAGAGATAGGGCGTGGCGATGGTGTTGTCGACGATCAGCGGAATGCCGAGCTCGTGGGCGATGCCGGCGATGGCCTCGATGTCGGCGACGATGGCGTCGGGATTGGAGACGCTCTCGATGAAGAAGGCCTTGGTGCGCTCGGTGGCCGCCTCGCGGAAGTTGTCGGGATTGCGCGGGTCGACGAAGGTGACGTGCCAGTCGAACTGCGGATAGCTCACCTTCATCTGGTTGATGGAGCCGCCGTAGAGCTTGTTCGAGGCCACCACGTGATCGCCCGGCGTGAGCAGGTTGAAGAAGGCGATCACCTGGGCGGCGTGGCCGGAAGCGGTGGCGCAGGCTCCGGTGCCGCCCTCCAGCGCGGCGACCCGCTCCTCGAGGACCGCCACCGTGGGATTGGTGAGACGCGAGTAGATGTAGCCGAACTGCTGCAGGTTGAAGAGCGCCGCCGCGTGATCGGCACTCTCGAAGACGTAGGAGGTGGTCTGGTAGATGGGCACCGCCCGCGCGCCGGTGACCGGATCCGGCTGGGCGCCGGCGTGCACGCAGAGCGTCTCGAAGCCGAACTCGCGCTGCTCTCCGCTCATCCTTCGTTCTCCGGTGTCGCGGGGTCGTCCTGCACCTTCGACGGGGCCGGCCGCGGCGCCCGCACGCCGGGGACGGCGAAGCGCCGGCCGAGCTGGAGGGCGCTGCCGCGGCGCGCGCTGATCACGCCCCGGTTGACGCCGAGCCAGCCGATCTCGCCGAACAGGCGGCCGTATTCGATCTTCGGGCAGCGGTCCATGACCACGTCCAGCCCGGCGGCCCTGGCCTTCGCCGCCGCCTCGTCGTGGCGCACGCCGAGCTGCATCCAGATCACCTTCGCGCCGATCCCGATCGCTTCGTCGACGATGGGCGGCACGTCCTCGGAGCGGCGGAAGATCTGCACCATGTCGGGCACTTCCGGCAGCGAGCGCAGGTCCGGCCAGACCCTCTCGCCGAGGATCTCCTGCCCGGCGTAGCGCGGATTGACCGGGAAGATGCGATAGCCCTTCTTCTGCAGATAGAGCATGGCGAAGTACGACGGGCGCATCTCGTTGGCCGAGGCGCCGACCATGGCGATGGTGCGCACCCGCCGCAGGATGTCCCGGATGTAGGCGTCGTCGTAGACCAGCGGTTCGGCCATGCCTTCCTCCCGCTCCGCCGCGCGGGAAACTGGTGCGCCGCCGCATGCGGGGCCAGTGCGCGTGCAGGCATGCCGCTATTCCACGATCTCGAACGCGAATTCCC
>BEIP01000311.1 GCA_002898955.1 bacterium HR39
CGCCGACGACCGCGCGGAGGAGGCGCTCGAGATCGCCCTGCGCCTGCGCGAGGCGCTGGAGACGGAGGGGCGCACCGCCATCCTGGTGACGCCCGACCGCAATCTCGCCCGCCGCGTCTCGGCCGAGCTGCAGCGCTGGCAGCTGCAGGTGGACGATACCGGCGGTCTGCCGCTCGACCAGACGCCGCCCGGGCGCTTTTTGCTGCACCTCGCCCACGCCTGCCTCGAGGACTTCGCGCCGGCGGCGCTGCTCGCCCTGCTCCAGCACCCCTTCGCCCAGGGCGGCGGCGATCCCGTCGAGTTCCGGCGCTTCGCCCGCCGGCTGGAGCTGGAGGCGCTGCGCGGCCCGCGTCCGGCCGGCGGCGCCGAGGGGCTGCGGCTGGTGCTGCGCCGGCGCCTCGCCGAGGCGGAGGAGCGCGGCGCGGCGGAGCGGGCCGGGGAGCTGCGCGCTCTCCTCGCATGGTACGACCACCTGCTCGGCCTGCTGCGTCCGCTGCTCGCCTTCGCCGGTCGGCGGCAGGTGGACCCGCGCGCTCTGCTGGCCGCCCATCTCGCCGCGGCCGAGGCCCTCGCGGCCGGAGCCGACGGACGGGTCGACGGCCTGTGGTCGGACTGGACGGGCCGGGCCATGCGGCGCTTCGTGGACGAGCTGGAGCCGGCGCTGGCCGATCTCGGTCCTGTGGACGCCGCCGCCTGGCCGGCCATCCTCGCCCATCTGATGGCGCTGCAGACGGTGCGCCCGCCCTACGGCGGCCATCCGCGCCTCGCCATCGTCGGCCAGATCGAATCGCGCCTCGTCTCGGCCGATCTCGTCATCCTCGGCGGCCTCGACGAGGGGATCTGGCCGCGGCCGCCGCACGGCGGGCCGTGGCTCTCGCGCGGCATGCGCGGCGACGTCGGCCTGCCGCCCGCCGAACAGCGCATCGGCTTTTCCGCCCACGACTTCGTGCAGGCGGCCTGTGCCCGCGAGGTGGTGCTGAGCCGCAGCCGCCGCGACGAGGGCGGCAATCCCACCGTGCCCTCCCGCTGGCTGCAGCGGCTGGAGGCGGTGCTGCACGCCGCCGGGCGCGGGCTCGACCATCTCGCCGATCCGCTGCGCCGCGGCTGGACCCGCCGGCTCGATCGCCCCGACGGCTACCGCCCGTGTCCGCGCCCGGAGCCGAGCCCGCCCGCCCAGCTGCGCCCGCGGGTGTTCCACGCCACCGAGATCGGCGATCTGATCACCGATCCCTTCCGCGTCTACGCCCGGCGGGTCCTCGAGCTGGAGCCGCTCGATCCGCTCGATGCGGATCCCACCGCCGCGGAGCGCGGCCGCATCGTCCACGCCATCCTCTGCGCCTTCTGCCGCACCCATCCGACCGCCCTGCCGCACGCCGATCCCGACGCCCTCGCGGCGCTGCTCCGGGATCTCGCCTCGCGCCACTTCGAGGCGCTCGCCGCCCATCCCCACGTGCGGCTCGGGGGGGAGGAGCGCTTCCGCCACATGGCGGCCGCCGGCGCCGCCCGGGAGCTGGAGCGGCGGCGCGACGGCCTGCGGGTCCACGCCGAGGTGCGCGGCGGCATCCCCTTCGACATCGCCGACGGCGACGGGGATCCCTTCCCGGTGGAGCTGCGGGCGCGGGCCGACCGGATCGAGGAGGCGGCCGGCACGCTGCGCATCGTCGACTACAAGACGGGCGGGGTGCCGCGCCCCGACGAGATCGCCCGCGGCCTCGCCCCCCAGCTCCTGATCGAGGCCCTGATCGCCGTCCGCGGCGGCTTCGAGGGCGTCCCGGGCGGGACGGTGGAGGCGGTGGAGTACTGGCGGCTTCTCGGCACGGCACGGGGCATGGAGGTGAATGCGTACGGCGGCGAGCGCCTCGCCGGTTGGCTGCGGCAGGCGGAGGAGGGACTGAGGCGCCTGCTGCGCCACTTCCTCGTCGACGGGGCGCCGTTCTCCGCCGTGCCCCGCCCCGAGGTGGCCGAGCGCCACAATCCCTGGCGGGACCTCGCGCGGGTGCAGGAATGGCTGGGGAGCGAACCGTGAGCGCGCCCACGCCCGAACAGGCCGCCGCCTCCGATCCGCGCACCTCCGTCTGGGTGACGGCCAACGCCGGCACCGGCAAGACCCGGGTGCTCACCGACCGCCTGCTGCGCCTCTTGCTGGACGGGGCGGACCCGCAGGGCATCCTGTGCATCACCTTCACCCGCGCCGCCGCCGCCGAGATGACGGCGCGCATCGAACGGCGGCTCGCCGCCTGGGCGACGAAGTCCGACGCGGAGGTGTGGGCGGACCTGCGCGATCTGCTCGGGACCGCCCCCGATCCGGAGCTGCTCGCCCGCGCCCGCCGGCTCTTCGCGCAGGTGCTGGAGCTGCCGCAGGGCCTGCAGATCCAGACCATCCACGCCTTCTGCGCCGCGGTGCTGCGCCGCTTCCCGCTGGAGGCGGGCATCCCGCCGCACTTCGAGACCCTCGACGAGACCACCCAGCGGGAGCTGTTCGCCGAAGCCCGCGAGGAGGTGCTGCGCGAGGCGGCCGAGGGCCGCGACGCGGCGCTGCGCGAGGCCCTCTGCACGCTCGTCGGACTCGGCGGCGACGCGCGGCTCTACGACGCCCTCGACGCCCTGCTCGCGGACCGCCTGCATCTGCAGGACGCGCTGGAGCGCCACGGTGGGGTGGACGGACTGGTCGCGGCTTTGGCGGAGGCCCTCGGGGTCGACCCGCGGGAGAGCGCCGCCGATCCGATCGCCGCCGCCTGCGCCGAGGGGGCGTTCGCGCGGGCCGAACTGGAGCGCCTCGTGGCGGTGTGGGAGGGAGGCGGAAGGCTGCAGAGCCGGGCGGCGGCCGCCCTCGCCCGCTGGCTCGCGTCCCCGCGGGAGGAGCGCGTGCGCAGCTGGCGCGAGCTCGCCGGCAGCGTCTTCACGCAGGACTGGCGGGTGCACGGGCAGATCGCCACCGACAGGTTCCGCCGCGAGCATCCGGACCTCTGCGCGGCCTACGAACGCGAGGCGCAGCGCTGGCAGGCCCTCGTGGACCGGCTGAAGGCGCTCGAGACCCTCGCCGAGACGGAGGCGTGGCTCCGGGTCGGCGCGGCCATCCTCGACCGCTACGAACGGCTCAAGGCGCGCGAGGGCCTGCTCGACTTCGACGATCTCGTCCGCCACACGGTGCGGCTGTTCGCTTCCGGGGTCGACTGGGTGCTCTACAAGCTGGATGCGCGCATCGAGCACATCCTC
>BEIP01000312.1 GCA_002898955.1 bacterium HR39
AAGCCGCTCAAGGAGCGGCACAAGGAGGAGTTCCTCGCCCACATCCGCGAGCAGTTCAAGAAGGATCCGGACGTGGATCCGGAGCAGATCGCCCGGGCGGTCTTCGAGCTGCTGAACGAGAAGATCACCAGGGGCGAGATCGAGGACGTGCGCAGAAGCCTGCCCAAGCACATCCGGGAGCTCTGGCCGGAGGGCTGAAGGCGGCGCCGGGCGTCGCCGCAGCGGGCGGCCGCGGGGATGCCCCGCGGCCGTTCGCCGTTTCAGGGAGCGGTGGACCGGCCGTGCTCGGGCGGCATCAGGTGGACGCCCTCGGCGAGCAGGGAGACGCGCACCGTACGTCCCGGCGCCAGCGCGTTGCGCCGCGCCACGTGGGCGGGAACGGTGAAGGTGAGGGGATGGCGGTCACGGACGAGAAGGGTGAGGTGGGCCGTCTCGCCGAGCTCGTAGAACTCGACGATGCGCCCCTCCACCGGATTCTCCCGCTCGCCGCGCGAGGGCCGGTCCACCCGGTGCAGCACCACGAAGCCGGGCGGGATCACCCAGTCCACCGGCGCGCCGGCCGCGAACTCCGGGCGGTGGCGGGCTTCCAGCACCAGCCCGTCCCACTCGAGGAGGGTGAGGCCGCGGGCGGGATCGTGGCCGCGCACCCGGCCGCGGTAGACGTTGGGGATGTCGAGCAGGCGGGCGACCAGCGCCGAAGCCGGCCGGTCGAGGAGATCGCGCGGCGGCCCGCTCTGGAGGGTGCGGCCGTGATGGATCACCGCCATGCGGTCGGATAGCCGCACCGCCTCGTCGAGGTCGTGGGTCACCAGCACGGTGGTGAGGGGACGGCGCTGGCGGAGCAGCACCAGCTCGCGCTGCAGGCGCCGGCGGGTCACCTGGTCCACCGCCGAGAACGGCTCGTCCAGCAGCAGCAGCACGGGATCGCGGGCGAGCGCGCGGGCGAGCGCCACCCGCTGCTGCTGGCCGCCGGAGAGCTGGTGCGGGCGGCGGTCCTCCAGCCCCTCGAGGTGCACGAGCCGCAGCAGCTCGCGCGCGCGCCGGCGCCGCTCCGCGCGGGCGCCTTCGGGCACGGCGAGGGCGACGTTGTCCAGTGCCGAGAGGTGCGGAAAGAGGGCGTAGTGCTGGAAGACCATGCCCACCCGCCGGCGCTGCGGCGGCACGAACACGTCCGGCCCCTGCCAGAGCCGGCCGTCGACGGCGATCCGCCCCTCGTGCACGCGGTCGAGCCCGGCGAGCGCCCGCAGGGTGGTGGTCTTGCCGCTGCCCGAGGGCCCGACGAGAGCGAAGAGTTCGCCCGGGGCGACCGCGAGCGACACGTCGAGGGGGATGGGCCGATCCTGGCGCAGTTCGGCCTGCAGCGCCGCCTCAGCGGGTCCGCTCACGGCGCGGCTCCACGAGCTGCAGCACGAGCAGCGCCGTGAGGGCGAAGGCGAGCAGCACCGCCGAGAGCAGGGCGGCGGTGCGCTCGTCCAGCGCCTGGACGGCGTCGTAGAGGGCGACCGAGGCGGTGCGGGTCTCGCCGGGGATGGCACCGCCCACCATCAGCACCACGCCGAACTCGCCGAGCGTGTGGGCGAACACCAGCACCAGCGCCACCACCAGCGAGGGGCGCAGGAGCGGCAGCTCCACCTTCACGAAGGCGCCAAGCGGCCCGAGCCCGCACAGCCACGCCGCCTCGCGCAGCTCGCGGGGGATGGCCGCGAGCCCGCGCGCGATCGGCTGGACGGCGAAGGGCAGGTTGAAGACCAGCGAGGCGAGGAGGATCCCCTCGAAGGTGAAGACCAGCGGCCGGCCGGTGAGCCGTTCCCACAGCTCCCCCAGCGGCGAGCCGCGCCCCAAGGCGACCAGCAGCCAGTAGCCCAGTGCCGTGGGCGGCAGCACCAGCGGCAGGGCCCCGATCACCTCCACGAGGCGGCCGGCGGGAGCGGGAAGCCGCCGCAGCCAGAGGGCGAGCAGCACCGCGAGCGGCACCAGCAGCACGCAGGTGAGCAGGGCGAGCCGCAGGGAGAGACCGAGGGCGGTCCAGTCCACGGCGCTTCACCCCCCGGCTCCGGGCAGGGTGAAGCCGTAGCGCTGCAGGATCGCCCGCGCTTCCCGACCCTGCAGGAAGGTGAAGAAGGCCCGCGCCTGCTCGCCCGCCGCCGGCAGCAGCACCATGCGCTGGCTGAGCGGCGCGTGCAGCGACGCGTCGATCACCGCGAAGCGGCCGTGTCCCTGCGTGGTGGGGGCGAGGGCCAGCGAGAGGGCGAAGATGGCGCCGTCCACCTGGCCGGCCAGCGCGTACTGGGCGGCCTGGGCGACATTGGCGGCGAAGACGAGCCGTGGCCGCACCGCCTCCCACAGGCCGGTGGCCTCGAGCGCCTCCTTCGCGCGCGCGCCGTAGGGCGCATGGGCCGGATCGGCGATGGAGAAGCGCCCGATCAAGCCCGTTTCGAGCGCGCGCTTCAGGCCGTCGAGGCGCGGATCCGGCTCGAGCGGCGAACCATCCGGAGCGAACACGACGATGCGCCCCACCGCGTAGAGCACGCCCGGATCCGGAACGAGGTCGCGGCGGTGGAGCTCCAGCACGTAGGCTTCGTCGGCCGAGAGGAACAGCTCGAAGGGGGCGCCGTGGACGATCTGCTGGAAGAACTTCCCGGAGGAACCGTAGACCACCAGCGGACGCGCACCCCCTGCGGCGGCGAAGGCGTCCGCCACCTCCTCCATGGCCCAGCGCAGATCCGATGCCGCCGCCACCAGGGGGCCCGCGGACGCGCGGGATCTCCGGACCCCGAGGCCCGTTGCGGCGGCCGCCAAGGCGGCGGCCAGCAGGGTGCGACGGTCGAAGCCCACGCTCCCTCCCGGCATTTCTCCTGCCGGCATTATAGGATCGCCATGCGCCGGCGCAAGCGCACCCGGGCACGCGGTGGCGCTTGTGCGTGACCGCGGGCCGTGCGAAGAGCCATCATCGTGCCGCGCGGCCCCGGATCCCATGCTCCCCTATCGCCTCGAGCGCGCTCTCGGCTATGCCGTGTACAACCGTCTGGTCGCCCCGGTGCTGGACACCCCGCCGCTCGTGCCGCGCGCGGCGCCGGTGCGGATCCTGAGCCAGCTCCACCCGCGCGATCTGCGCATGTACCTGGTCGCGGCCAAGACCTTCTACGCGCGGTTCGGGACGGGCAGCTTCGTGCTGCTGGTCGACGCGCCCGGGCTGTCCGAAGAGGCCCG
>BEIP01000313.1 GCA_002898955.1 bacterium HR39
GCGCGCGCCGCGGCCCTGAGGATCAGGCGCCGGCGTCCCCGACGCAGGCGGCGTGCAGTGCGTGCAGATCGTCCACGTGCAGCATGCCGTCCGGCGGCTGTGGGCCCCCGTCGAGCCGCCGGCAGGGCATGCCCGGATCGCCGAAGCCGTCGAACACGGCGCAGGCACCGGTGTAGTCGCCGCCCCGGGTCCAGGGGCTGGTGACCACCACCACCGGCACGCCGGCACCGCGCGCCGAGGCGAGGCCGAGCTCGCTGTCCTCGAGGGCGAGGCAGGCGGAAGGCGGCAGATCGAGCCGCGTCAGGGCCAGAAGGTAGAGATCGGGTGCGGGCTTCTTGCGCACCACCTCCTCGCCCGTGACCCACACCTCGAAGATCTCCCTCCCCTCGCCTCCCAGAGTGCGGTCCAGCAGGGCCTCCACGTTCACCCGGCTGGTGGTGGTGACCACCGCCTGACGCAGGCCCGCCGCACGGGCCTCGCGCAGCAGCCGGGCCACGCCGGGGCGCAGCTCCAGCTCGCGGGCGGCCATCTCGCCGTAGAGGCGAGTCTTGTGGGCGTGGAGCGCCGGGATGTCGACGCGGGCCAGCAGATCGGGCCTGTGCCTCTCGAAATGGTGGCGCAGGCGCTCGCGTCCGCCGGTCACCTTCAGGAGTTCACGGTAGAGTTCCGGCGGCCAGCGCACGTCGAGGCCGAAGTCGGCGAAGGCCCGCTCGAAGGCGCGCCGGTGGAGCTCCTCCGTCTCCGCCAGCGTCCCGTCCACGTCCCACAGCAGGGCCTGCAGAGTGCTCACGTGCCGCTCACCGTCACCTGCACGCGCCGTGTGCGCGGCCCGTCCAGTTCGACGAAGATCACCCGCTGCCAGGTGCCGAGCACCGGCGCCCCCGCACGCACCGGGATGGAATGGCCGCGGCCCAGCAGCATGGCGGCGAGATGGGCGTCGGTGTTGGCCGGCTCGCCCGGGATGGTGGCGGCGAGGCCGTCGTGACGCCAGCCGGCTCCGGCCGGAGCGATCCTGTGCAACCAGTCCAGCAGGTCCTGCATCAGCCGCGGCTCGTGCTCGTTGATGGTGACGGCCGCGGTGGTGTGCAGCGAGGCCACGTGCACCAGCCCCTCGCGGATGCCGCTCTCGCGCACCGCCGCCGCCACACGGTCGGTGAGGTCGTGGGTCTCGCGGCGGTCCTTCGTGCGCAGCTCGATGGTGGCGTGATGGACCCGCACGGTACTTCCCTCCCGCTTGCGGCTTCAGCGCACCAGCTTGGAGACCGCCCGGAACTCGTCCGTCCCGGCCCGCTCCAGCCACTCGAACAGCACCATCTCCGAGTCCACCACCCGCACGCCGGCCTGCCGCAGGCGGGCGAGGGCCAGCTCGCGGCTCGATGCGCGGCGCGAGTCCACCGCATCCGCCACCACCGAGACGTCGAGGCCCTCGGCGGCGAAGTCCAGAGCCGTCTGCAGGACGCACACGTGCGCCTCGATCCCGCAGAGCACGAGCTGGCGGCGGCCGGTGCCCAGCACGGCGGTGCGGATGGTCTCGTCGCGGGCGCAGGAGAATGTGATCTTTTCGAACACCGGCGCGTTGCCGAGGCGCTCGCGCAGCGGCGGCACCGTCGGCCCCAGCCCCTTCGGGTACTGTTCGGAGGCCATCACCGGAACGTCGAGGATGCGGGCACCCTCCAGCAGCAGGCCGATGCGGGCGACGCAGCCCTCGCCCCCGCCCATGGCCGGCAGCAGGCGTTGCTGCACGTCCACCACGAACAGCAGCGAGCGGTGACGATCGAGCAGCATGCTCAGCTCCCTCCCCCGCGGATGCGCACCCGTTCCACCTCGCCGCTGGTGAGCGTCACGGTGCGCCCGGCACATTCGACCACGAGGGCACCGGCATCGTCCACTCCGCGCAGCACGCCCTCCAGCACCTCGCCGCCGCGCCGCACCCGCACCGGGCGGCCGACACCGTGGAGCAGCGCGCGGTAGGCGGGTGCGATCGCCGCGAAGCCGCCTTCGAGCCAGAGCGCGTAGAGCGGCGGGAAGGCGGCGGCGAGCGCTTCGAGCAGCGTCTCCACGTCCGCCGTGCAGCCCTGCGCCCGCAGGGAGGTGGCCGGGCGGTCGAGACCCTCGGGATGACGGGCGACGTTCACGCCCATTCCGATCACGATGCCCTCGCGCCCGTGGGCTCCCGCCGCCTCCAGCAGCACACCGGCGAGCTTGGCCCCCCGCAGCAGCAGATCGTTGGGCCATTCCAGCACGAGGTGCGGCGCGAGCTGCGGAGCGACGCGGGTGACGGCCTCGCTCAGGGCGAGGCCCGCAACCAGCGCCAGGGAGGCGCAGCGGGCGAGCGGCAGCTCGGGCCGCAGCAGCAGCGAGGCGTGGAGATTGCCGGGCGGCGAATGCCAGCTGCGCCCGTGGCGCCCGCGGCCCGCGAGCTGTTCGGGCGCCACGACCATGAGCCCCTCCGGCTCGCCGGCACGGGCGCGGGCGAGCGCGATGTCGTTGGTGCTGGCCACCGCCCCGTGGCGCTCGATGCGGACCGCCAGGGCCATGCCGTCAGGGTGCCAGCAGCGAACGTGCCGCCGCCTCGGCCGCCGAGAGCAGCGGCCCCGGATAGAGCAGGAACAGCGCCACGAAGGCGGCGGAGACGGTCGCCACCAGCTGCAGCTCGGGCCGGCCGATGTGGTCGAAGGCGGGCGCTGGCTCGTCGAAGTACATGACCTTGACGATCCTGAGGTAGTAGTAGGCCGCCACCACGCTGGTGAGCACCGCGAAGACGGCGAGCGGCACGAGGCCGGCCTCGACCGCGGCGAGGAAGACGTAGAGCTTTGCGAAGAAGCCGGCGAGCGGCGGGATGCCGGCGAGCGAGAACATGAGCAGGGCCAGCGCCAATGCCATGGCCGGGCGGGTGGCGGCGAGGCCGGCCAGATCGTCGATGTTCTCCACGTAGCGGCCCTGCCGGCGCATCATCAGGATGCAGGCGAAGGTGCCGAGCGTCATCACGGCGTAGATCGCCATGTAGACCAGCACCCCCTGGATGCCGGTGAGATTGCCGGCCGCGAGGCCCACGAAGGCGTAGCCCACGTGGCCGATGGTGGAGTAGGCCATCAGCCGCTTGATGCTGGTCTGGCCGATGGCGGCGAAGGCGCCGAGTGCCATGGAGCCGAGCGCCACCAGCACCACCACCTGGCGCCAGTCGGCCACATGTGCCCCGAAGGGCTCC
>BEIP01000314.1 GCA_002898955.1 bacterium HR39
GGAGGATCGCCGAGGCCTGCCGCGAGGTGGGGCGCGATCCGGCGGAGGTGACGCTGATCGCCGTCTCCAAGGCCCAGCCGCTCGAGCGCATCCGCGCCGCTCTGGCGGCGGGCCAGCGCGTCTTCGGCGAGAACTACGTGCAGGAGGCGGCCTCGCGCTGGCCGCAGCTGCGCGCCGAGTTCCCCGACGTGGAGCTCCACATGGTCGGCGCGCTGCAGACCAACAAGGCCGAGGACGCGGTGGAGCTGTTCGACGTGATCCAGACGGTGGACCGCGAACGGCTCGCCGCGAAGCTGGCCCGCGCCATGGAGAAGCTCGGGCGCCGCATTCCGGTCATGATCGAGGTCAACACCGGCGAAGAGCCCCGGAAGGCGGGCATCGCGCCCACGGACGTGGACGTCTTCGTGAGGCTGTGCCGGGAGACCCACGGGCTGGATGTGATCGGCCTCATGGCGATCCCGCCGGTGGACGAGGACGTGGCGCTGCATACGGCGCTCCTGAAGAAGCTCGCCGAGCGCAACGGCCTTGCGGCGGTCTCCATCGGCATGAGCCACGACTACGAGGTGGCGGTGCGCTTCGGCGCCACCCACGTCCGGGTGGGCACCGCCATCTTCGGTCCGCGCCCGCCGAAGGTGCAGGGTCAGGCGCGCGGATCGGAGCCCTCCAGCAGCTCGTAGAGCGCCCGCGCCTCGCCCGGTCCGCCGCGCCGCTCGCCCAGCTCCAGGACGCGCACGAGGAACACCCGTCCGCCCACCCCGATGGTCAGCACGTCGCCGGTGCGGATCGCCCGCCCGGGCCGGTCCACCACGGTGCCGTTGACCCGCACGCGGCCGGCCTCGACCAGTTCGGCGGCGAGGCTGCGGCGGCGCACGAAGCGCGCGTGCCACAGCCACTTGTCAAGGCGGATGGTGGCCCCGCTCACCGACGCGTGACGGCCTCCAGCAGCACGGCGAAGGGAGAGGAGGAAGCGGGCGCGGAACCGTCGCCCCGCCGGCGACGCGTCGCCCGGCGCTCCTTCGGCCGGACGAACAGCTCGCGGCCCTCGCGCACCACCCGGCGGAAGCCGAGTGCCGGGATCACACGCAGGAGCTCCTCGCGCGACAGGCCCGCCTCGGCGGCGAGCTCCGCGGGCGCGGCGAAGGGACCCTCGCGGGCGAGGGCGCGCAGGCGCTGGGCGAGACGTTCGGCCACGTCCACCCGCAGCGCCACGTCGGCGAGGGGCAGAAAACCGAGGTCGGGCAGGTGCACCCGCGCGCCGTCCGCCGGAAGCGGCCGCAGCACCGTGCATCCGGCCGGCGGCACCGGCAGCTCGACGCCGTGCCACAGGCAGAGCAGGAAGGCGCGCAGCTCCAGCGCCCGCGGCCGCAGGAGCGGCGCCACGTACGCACGCAGCCGCCCGAAGCGCACGCCGAGCCGCGCGAGCGTCCTGCGGCCTGCGGCATCGAGCCCGCGCACCACGGGTTGCAGTTCCGCGGCCGGCGCACTCCCGAGCCCCTCCACCAGCCGCCAGGCGACCGCGCGCACCGGAGCCGGCGCATCCGGCGCCTCGGCCAGCGCCTCGAGGGCGAAGAGCGGAGCCCGCACCGGCGCGAGCTCGCCTTCGAGCCACTCCTCCAGCCGCTGGCGGATGCGCTGGGCCAGCGCCGAATCCAGATCCGGCCCGGCGAGCGGCGCGATGCGCGGGCGCAGCGGATCGGCGCCGCGGCGGATCTCGGCGACGGCCTCGCCTTGCCAGCGCACCAGCGCACCCTCCCGCACCAGCTCCGCCTCCGGGGCGCCCAGCGCTTCGGCTCGGCGCGTCAGCTCGCGATGGACCACGCGGCGGGCGGCACGGGCCAGCGCCCGCTGCTCGAGCTCGCCGCTTCCGGGCTCGGCGAAGAAGCGCAGCCCCTCGATGCGTCCCAGCCGGTGGCCGTCGACGAAGACGCCGCCATCGGGATCCACCTCACCGGGAAGATCGCCGGTCTCGCGCAGCCGGCGCAGCAGCGCCGTGGTGCGGCGGTCGACGAAGCGCTGGGTGAGGCGCTCGTGCAGCGCGTCCGACAGCCGGTCCTCCACCGCGCGCGAGCGCTGCTGGAATTCGACGGCGTCGTCCAGCCAGTCGCTGCGGTGCGAGAGGTAGCTCCAAGTGCGGATGTGGGCGATGCGGGCGACCAGCGTGTCGATGTCGCCGTCGGTGCGATCGAGCCGCGCGATCATGCGCGCGACCCAGTCCTTCGGCAGCCGCCCGGTTGGACCGGTCAGGTGGAGATACACGGTCTCGAGCAGCCGCAGGTGGGCCTCCGCCAGCGTCTTGCGGTAGTCGGGGATCTGGCAGACCTCCCACAGGAGGCGCACCCGCTCGGGCGAATCGGCGATTTTGCGCACGTCCTCACGGCGGGCGAGGAGCAGCAGCGAGCGGTCGTCGAGGGCATCGCGCACCCGCACGAGTCCCGGATGGGGCGGCTCGGCGTCGAGGCTGCGGATCAGCGCATCGAGGCTGGTGAACTCGAGGTCGCTGTTGCGCCAGTAGAGGAAGCGCAGCGGAGGGAAGCCGTGCTCCTCGACGGCCCGCACGGTGCGGGGATCGAGATCGCCGAGACCGTTGGTGACTCCGAAGGTGCCGTCGCGGGTATACCGCCCGGCCCGGCCGGCGATCTGGGCAAGCTCGGGGGCGGTGAGGCCGCGCACGCGGCGGCCGTCGAACTTGCGCAGCTGGGCGAAGGCCACGTGCGCGAGGTCCATGTTGAGGCCCATGCCGATGGCGTCGGTGGCCACCAGGTGCTCCACCTCGCCGGCCTGGTACATGGCCACCTGGGCGTTGCGGGTGCGCGGGCTGAGCGCCCCCAGCACCACCGCCGCACCGCCGCGGCGCCGGCGCAGGATCTCGGCCAGCGCGTAGACGTCGGCGGCGGTGAAGGCGACCACGGCGCTGCGCCGCGGCAGGCGGTCGAGGCGGGCGGTGCCAAGGTAGGTGAGCCGCGAGAGGCGCGGGCGCGAGACGATCTCCGCCTCCGGTACCAGCTCGCGCAGCAGCGGCCGGATGGTGTCGGCCCCCATGAAGACGGTCTCGAAGGTGCCGCGGGCGTTGAGCAGCCGATCGGTGAAGATGTGGCCGCGTTCCCAGTCGGCGCAGAGCTGGATTTCGTCCACCGCCACGAAGGAGAAGCGGCGGTGCAGCGGCATGGCCTCGACGGTAGCCAGCACATAGGG
>BEIP01000315.1 GCA_002898955.1 bacterium HR39
AGATGGCCCGCACGCCGAAGCTCGCGAGCGAGATGGCGCAGCCCGCCGCGAGCAAGAGCCACACCGGAGGGGAAGTCCCGCGCTCCGCCGTCTCCGCCATGCCTCCCCCGCACGCTGCCGCCGGCCCGGCTTGTGGCGGACGCGGAGGGCGGCCGCAAGGGCCGCCCTCCGCATGGCACCGGTGCGCAGGACGCGCCGGCGGTGTTCAGATGTCGGGCCGCTCGGCCGCCTCGACCCGGGCGCGGGCGACGGCCACCAGCCGCTCGAGGCGCTGGCGCTCCTCGTCGGTCTTCGCGTCCTCGAGGTCCTCCTCGAGCTCCCGCAGGCGCCGGCGCGCCCGTTCGAGGTCGATCTGCTCGAGCGGTTCCGCCTCCTCGGCCAGCACGGTCAAGCCCCGCTCGTCCACCACCGCGAAGCCGGAGCCGACGAAGGTGCGGCTGGTGACCCGGTCGCCCTCGTAGACCCGGATGACGCCGGGGCGCAGCAGCGAGACCAGCGGCGCGTGCAGCGGCAGCACGCCGAAGTCGCCCTCGGCCCCGGGCACCACCACCATGTCGGCCTCGACGCTCGCCAGCACCCGTTCGGGCGAGATGAGCTCGAAGGCCACCTTCTCGGCCATGGCCGCGTTCTCCCCGCTCAGGCCACCTCGGCGGCCAGCTTCTTCGCCTTCTCGATGGCCTGGTCGATGGTGCCGATCATGTAGAAGGCGGCCTCGGGCAGGTCGTCGTAGTCGCCGTTGCAGATGCCCTTGAAGCCGCGGATGGTCTCCTCCACCGGCACGAACACGCCCGGCGTGCCGGTGAACACCTCGGCCACGTGGAAGGGCTGGGAGAGGAAGCGCTGGATCTTGCGCGCCCGCGCCACGATCAGCTTGTCCTCTTCCGACAGCTCCTCCATGCCGAGGATGGCGATGATGTCCTGCAGGGCCTTGTAGCGCTGCAGGATCTCCTGCACGCGCCGCGCCACCCGGTAGTGCTCCTCGCCGACGATGCGCGGATCGAGGATGCGCGAGGTGGAGTCGAGCGGGTCCACCGCCGGGTAGATGCCGAGCTCGGCGATCTGCCGCGAGAGCACGGTGGTGGCGTCGAGGTGGGCGAAGGTGGTGGCGGGCGCCGGGTCGGTGAGGTCGTCGGCCGGCACGTAGACCGCCTGCACCGAGGTGATGGAGCCCTTCTTGGTGGAGGTGATGCGCTCCTGCAGCGCCGCCATCTCGGTGCCGAGCGTCGGCTGGTAGCCCACCGCCGAGGGGATGCGGCCGAGCAGCGCCGACACCTCGGAGCCGGCCTGGGCGAAGCGGAAGATGTTGTCGATGAACAGCAGCACGTCGGCGCCTTCCTGGTCGCGGAAGTATTCCGCGATGGTCAGCGCGGTGAGGCCGACGCGGGCGCGGGCGCCGGGCGGCTCGTTCATCTGCCCGTAGACGAGCGCCACCTTGGAGTTCTCGGGATGATCGAGGTCGATCACCTTCGACTCGATCATCTCGTGGTAGAGGTCGTTGCCCTCGCGGGTGCGCTCGCCCACGCCGCCGAACACCGACACGCCGCCGTGCGCCTTGGCGATGTTGTTGATGAGCTCCATGATGAGCACGGTCTTGCCGACGCCGGCGCCGCCGAACAGCCCGATCTTGCCGCCCTTCGGATAGGGGGTGAGCAGGTCGATCACCTTGATGCCGGTGACCAGCACCTGCTCCTCGGTGGACTGGTCGACGAGCTGCGGCGCGGGCTGGTGGATGGGCGCCCAGGCCTTGGCGTTGATCGGCCCGCGCTCGTCCTGCGGCTCGCCCACCACGTTGAGGATGCGCCCGAGCGTCTCGCGGCCCACGGGCACGGTGATGGGCGCGCCGGTGTCCATGACCTCCTGGCCGCGCACGAGCCCGTCGGTGGAGTCCATGGCGATGGTGCGCACCGTGTGCTCGCCGAGGTGCTGGGCCACCTCCAGCACGAGGCGCTGGCCCTGGTTCTCGGTGACGAGCGCGTTGAGAATGGGCGGCAGCGGCCCGTCGAAGTGCACGTCCACCACGGGGCCCATCACCTGGACGATGCGGCCGACCGCGACGTTCTCCTTGCCCGTGCCGTTGCTCATGGTCCAGCTCCGCGTTCCGTTCAGCGCAGCGCCTCGGCGCCCGAGACGATCTCGATGATCTCCTTGGTGATCACCGCCTGGCGCGTGCGGTTGTAGTAGAGGGTGAGCTTCTCGATCATCTCGCCGGCGTTGCGGGTGGCGGCGTCCATGGCGGTCATGCGCGCGCCGTGCTCGCCGGCGGCGTTCTCGAGCAGCGCCCCGTAGATCTGCACCGCGAGGTTGCGCGGCAGCAGCTCGTTGAGGATGACGCCCGGCTCCGGTTCGAACTCCCACACCGGCCGCGGCTCGCCGCTCTCCTCTTCCTTCCGCTCCGGCGCCTCCACCGGGATCAGGCGGCGGAAGGTGACCTCCTGCCGCATGACGCTGCGGAAGGTGTTGAACAGCAGCGTGCAGACGTCGAATTCGCCGCGCTCGAAGCGGCCGATCAGGTCCGCGGCGATGGCCTCGGCGTCGGCGAATTCGATGCGGCGCTTGCCCGTGACCCCGATCTTCGCCTCGACGATGCAGTCGCCGAACTCGCGCCGCAGCATGTCGCGGCCCTTGCGCCCCACGCAGTAGAGGGCGACCTCCCTCCCCTGCGCCCGCTGCTCGTGGATCCACCGCCGGGCGGCGCGGGCGATCTGGCTGTTGAAGGCGCCGCACAGGCCGCGGTCGGCGGTGACCACGACGAGGAGCTGCCTCTTCTCCTCGCCGGTGCCGGAGAGCAGCTTCGGCGCCTCCGGCAGGTCGCGCACGCCGGCGGCCAGATTGCCCAGCATCTCCCCCATGGCGCGGGCGAAGGGGCGGGCGGCGAGTGCCTGTTCCTGGGCGCGGCGCAGCTTGGCGCCGGCCACCAGCTTCATGGCGCTGGTGATCTTGCGCGTCTGCCTGACCGCGTTGATGCGGTTGCGGATGTCCTTGAGGCTCGGCACGACCCGCTCCTCAGGCGAAGGTCTTCGAGAACTCGTCGAGCAGCGCCCGCAGCTTCTTCTCGGTCTCCGCGCCGAGGTCGCCGGTGGTGCGGATGGCCTCGAGGATGTCCTTCCCCTTGTCCCGCAGCACGTCGAGGAACTCGCGCTCGAAGCGCGTCACCTCGGAGACGGGGATGGGATCGAGATAGCC
>BEIP01000316.1 GCA_002898955.1 bacterium HR39
CGACCAGCGACGTGCGCTTGTAGGGGTGGAGGAAGAGCAGATCCACGTCGGAGAAGGGCGCCATCTCGCGCCGGCCGTAGCCGCCCACCGCCACCACGGCGATCTCCTCGCCGGCGGTCGGATTGGGCGTGGGATAGACGTGGCGGATGGCATAGTCGAGGATGCCGGCCACCACCCCGTCGGTCAGCGCCGCGAGCCCTGCGAGCAGCCGGTCCGGGTCGCGGTCGGCGAAGAAGCGCTCGCGCAGCCGCTCCCGCTCCGCGCGCAGGCGCGCGCGCACGAGCTCCAGCCATTCGGCCCGTGCCAGAGGGCCCGTTCCGTCGCGGCCGATGTCGGCGCGCAGGCCCCGCGCGGCCTCGGCGTCGGCCGCGGCCGGCGGAGGAGGTGCGGCAAGCTGGGTCTCCGCCTTGCCGGCGCTTTCCACGGATGCCATGTCCGCCCGGGTTCGGACCGGGTTTAGGCACCGTCCGCGGGGCGGGCAAGGAGGCGGCGCCGTGTGGGACTTCCTCCGTATGGGCGGCTACTGGCCCTACGTCTGGTCCGCCTACGGCATCACCTTCCTGCTGCTGCTCGGTCTCGTGGCGTGGACGGTGCGGCTGCGCCGGCGGCGTCACCGGGAGCTGGCCGAGGCCGAGGCGAAGCTCGACGCGGGCCGCGCCGAGGCGCCGCGGCGGCTGCGGCCGGTCCGTGCGGGCGGCGGGGAGGGCTGAAGCGTGCGTCTGCGCAAGCGCCAGCGTCTGGTGATCCTGCTGCTCGCCCTGCTGCTGCTCGGCGGCGCCACCGCGCTCGTGCTGGCGGCGCTGGGCGAGAACGTCTCCTTCTTCGTCACGCCCGGCGAGATCCGCGAAAAGGGGATCCAGCCCGGCCGCAGCCTGCGGATCGGCGGGCTGGTGGCCGAGGGCTCGGTCGAGCGCCTGCCCGACGGGACGGTCCGCTTCCGCATCACCGACACCGTGGACGACGTCGTGGTGGAGTACCGCGGGCTGCTGCCCGATCTGTTCCGCGAGGGGCAGGGCGTGGTGGCGCTGGGCACGCTGCGCGGGGACGGCACCTTCGTCGCGAGCGAGGTGCTGGCCAAACACGACGAACGCTACATGCCTCCCGAGGTGGCCGAGGCGCTCAAGCGCGCCGGCTACTGGGAGGAAGGGCAGGGGACCGCGGAAGCGGGAGGTGGGCGGTGATCGAATACGGGCACTTCGCGCTGGCCCTCGCCTTCGGCGTCGCGCTGCTGCAGTTCGCCCTCCCCGTGTGGGGAGCGGCGCGGCGCGAGGCGGTGCTGATGGACTTCGGCCGCCAGGCGGCGGTGGTCCAGTTCGTGCTGGTGAGCTTCGCCTTCTTCGCCCTGATCCACGCCCACGTCACCGACGACTTCTCGGTGCGCAACGTCTTCGAGAACTCGCACTCCACCAAGCCGTGGATCTACAAGTTCGCCGGCACCTGGGGCAATCACGAGGGCTCGCTGGTGCTGTGGGTGTGGATCCTCGCCCTCTTCGGCGCCGGCGTGGCGCTGTGGGGGCGTGAGTTGCCGCCCACCTTCCTCGCCCGGGCGCTGGCCATCCAGGGTCTCGTCGGCGCCGGCTTCTACGCCTTCGTGCTCTTCACCTCCAACGCCTTCGAGCGGCTCGATCCGGTGCCGGCGGACGGACGCGGCCTCAATCCGATCCTGCAGGATCCCGGCCTCGCCATGCATCCGCCCATGCTGTACCTGGGCTATGTGGGCTTCAGCACGGCCTACGCCTTCGCCATGGCGGCGCTGATCGAAGGGCGGGTGGATCCGGGCTGGGCCCGCTGGCTGCGGCCGTGGGTGCTGCTGGCCTGGACCTTCCTCACCCTCGGCATCGCGCTCGGGAGCTGGTGGGCCTACTACGAGCTGGGCTGGGGCGGCTACTGGTTCTGGGATCCGGTGGAGAACGCCTCCTTCATGCCCTGGCTCGCCGGCACGGCGCTGCTGCACTCGGCCATCGTGCTGGAAAAGCGCAACACGCTCAAGAACTGGACCATCCTCCTCGCCATCCTCACCTTCTCGCTGTCGCTGCTCGGCACCTTCCTCGTGCGCTCGGGCGTGCTGACTTCGGTCCACGCCTTCGCCAACGACCCCGATCGTGGCGTCTTCGTGCTGGCGTTGCTGGCGCTGGCGGTGGGCGGCTCGCTCGTCCTCTACGCCTGGCGGGCGCCCGCCATGCAGGGCGGGCCGGTCTTCGCGCCGATCTCGCGGGAAGGAGCCCTGGTGCTCAACAACCTGCTGCTGGCGAGCGCCTGCGCCACGGTGTTCATCGGCACCCTCTACCCGCTGGGGCTGGAGGCGGTGACGGGCGAGAAGATCTCGGTGGGCCCGCCCTACTTCAACGCCACCTTCGTGCCGATCATGGTGCCGCTGCTGCTGGCCGTTCCGGTGGGGGCCATGCTGGCGTGGAAGCGCGGCGATCTGCCGGGGGTGCTGCAGCGGCTGTGGCTCGCGGCGGTACTGGCGCTGGTCGCGGCCATGGTGCCGCTGGCGCTGGCCGACTGGCGCTCGCCGCTGGCGGCGCTGGGCCTCGCGCTCGCGGTATGGGTCATCGTCGGCTCGCTCGTCGAGTTCGCCGAGCGCATCCAGCTCTTCCGCATCCCGCTCGCCCGCAGCCTGAAGCGCGCGGCCGGCCTGCCGCGCTCCGCCTTCGGCCTGCTCTTCGCCCACCTCGGGCTCGGGCTCGTGGTGCTCGGGATCACCGTCTCGGCCACCGGCCAGATCGAGCGCATCCTGGTGATGAAGCCGGGCGAGACGGCGGAACTCGCCGGCTACACCGTGCGCTTCGACGGCGTCGAGAAAGTGCGCGGGCCCAATTGGATCGCGGATCGCGGCATCTTCACCGTGCTGGTGGACGGAGAACCGCTTCTGAGCCTCCATTCCGACCGGCGCTTCTATCCGGTGGAGCGGCGCAACACCACCGAGGCCGGCATCTCCACCACGCCATTGCGCGATCTCTACTTCGTGCTGGGCGATCCGGCCGACGGCGGGGGCTGGGCGGTGCGGCTCTACTACAATCCGCAGGTGTTCTGGATCTGGGGCGGAGCCGCGTTCATGGCGCTGGGCGGCTTCGTGTCGCTCTCCGACCGCCGGCTGCGGGTGGGCGCACCGGCACCGGCGCGGACCGCCCCGGCCGCCGCAGCCCGAGGAGCGTGAGCCATGGCGAGCGTGCCGGAGTC
>BEIP01000317.1 GCA_002898955.1 bacterium HR39
CGGCTGGCGCAGCGCGTCGAGCACGTTGCGGGCGAATTCGGCGAGCTCGTCGAGGAACAGCACGCCGCGATGCGCGAGGCTCACCTCGCCGGGCCGCGCCGCCCGGCCGCCGCCCACCAGCGCAGCCATGGAGGCGCCGTGGTGCGGGGCCCGGTAGGGTGGCCTGCGGCTGATCCGGGCGGTGCGGCCGCTGATGCTGCGCACCATGGCCACCTCCAGGGCGGCGGCCGGCGAGAGGTCGGGCAGCAGGCCCGGCAGGCGCGCGGCCAGCATGCTCTTGCCGGCACCGGGCGGCCCGATCATCAGCAGGTGATGGCCGCCGGCCGCGGCGATCTCGAGGGCGCGCTTGGCCGACTCCTGGCCGCGCACCTCGGCGAGATCGAGCAGGGCCGCCGCATCCTCCTCCACCGGCTGGGGCCGCGGCGGCTCCAGCACGCGCCGGCCGCGCAGGTGCTCCACGAGCTCGAGCAGGTGGTCGGCGGCCACGATGTCGATGCGCTCACCGAACCACGCCGCCTCGCCGCCGCACGCCCGCGGGCAGATGAGCCCGAGACCGCGCCCGGCGGCCGAGAGCGCCGCGGGCAGCACCCCGGCCACCGGGCGGATGCTGCCGTCGAGGCCGAGTTCGCCCATCGCCACCCGGTCCACCAGCAGATCGGTTCCGATGACGCCGGTCACCGCCAGCAGCCCGAGGGCGACGGGCAGGTCGTAGTGGCTGCCCTCCTTGGCGAGATCGGCCGGCGCGAGGTTCACCACGATGCGCCGCGCGGGCAGCGACAGGCCGAGGGCCGCCATGGCCGCCCGCACCCGCTCGCGGCTTTCGGCCACCGCCTTGTCGGGCAGGCCGACGATGGTGAAGGCGGGAAGGCCGGGTGCGAGCTGCACCTCGACCGTGACCGGCAGCACCTCGAGCCCGAGGAAGGCCACCGTCTCCACCCGTGCCGTGCGGAATCCGCCCTCCGCCATGTCGCTCTCCCGCGTTCCGCGTCCTCGTCCCGCTCTTCACCCCCGCGGCGTCCGCTCCGCCGCGCCGGCGCGCTCCGGTCCGTCTGCCGGCCACAGCCGGATCTCGACGCTGCGCGAGGGATCGTCGTGGACGAAGCGCACCACCAGCTCGGCGAGGGCGGGACCGAGCCGCCGTTCCAGCTGCCCCTGCACGCGCCCGGCACGGCGTTCGGCCAGCCAGCGCTCGTAGGCCTCGGCCTGCGCGCGGCTGTGGGCCTTCACCGCCTCGGCCGGCCCCACCGCCGCCACCAGTTCCGCCCGCCAGCGCCCCGCCGGCAGCGAGGCCAGCCAGGCGCGCAGGAGCTCCACGTTGTCGGGACCCAGGAAGCTGCTGTTGACGTCGAACACCAGCCGCAGCGTCGGGAGGTCCGTGCCGGCCACGCCTTCGCCGACCGGCCCGCTTCCTGCGGCATCCGCCGCGCCGCGGCCGTGTCCGCGTCCGGACGCGGCACCCGTGCCGTCCGGCTGCGGCCCGGCCCGCCCCCCGGCCACCGCCGATTCCACCGGGTGGGAGGCGACGACGTGCTCCCGCGGTGCGGACACCGCGACCCCCGCGCTGCCGGTTCCGGGCCGGGGGGCGTCGACGCGATCGAAAGGCAGGCCGGTGTCCGGCGAGGGCGCCATCGCGTGCTGCCCGGGCGGTTCGACTCCGCCTCCGCCTGCCGGCGGCTGCGCACCCGCGGATCCGCTCCCGGCCGGAGCCCCCTGCGCCGCCGCCTGCCGGGGCGCGGCGTCGCCATCGGGGCCCTGCGCGCCGTCACCGCCGGACGCGGCGGCTCCGGCCGGCATCACGGCGGCCTGCGACCGAGCCGGTTCGGGCTCCGCCGCCGGTGAGCCGGGTCCCGGAGCGGGACGGCCGGTCACGGAGCCCCGTGCCGCGGAGCCCGGTACCGCGGTCTCCCTCCGGGTCCCTTCCGGCCGGACCGGGGAGCCGGACGCGACCGCGGCAGGCGGCGTGGCACCGGGGTCTTCGCCGGCGGAAGCGGCCGCGAGCTGCGCGTCGGCCGGCAGGCCGCCGGCGCATTCGTCGTCGTCGAGCCGGAACAGCCACACCAGCGCGCCGCGCTCGCGGAAGGCGAGGGTGAAGTCCCACACCGCGGCGATGCGTCCGGCCGGAAGGCCGCGGGCGGCGAGGTGGTCGCGCACCGCCTCCGCCCGCTCGCGCGCCAGACGATGGACCCCGAGGGCTCCGGCGTCGCCCTCCACGCCCGCCTCGGCCGAGCCCACCACCTGTCCCGAGAGCACGCAGGCGGGGTCGATCCCGGCCAGCAGGGAATCGAGGGCCTGCAGCCCCTCCGGGCGCGGTTCGCTGCGATCCGCCTCGGCGGGAACGCGCAGGATGCTCACGCGGGCCGTGCGACCGTCCCCCAGCACCAGCGGCAGGTCGCGGGCCACCAGCAGCTCCGCGGCGTGCGCCGCGACCGGGGCGAGCAGGAGCGCGAGGGCGGGGAGAAGCGGGCGGGACACCGAGCGCCGGCCCTCTTCAACCTTTGCGCGATCATCCTCGCACATCCATCACCTCCTGCGCAAGACGGCAGGAGGTTGGCACGCGATGGTTGAGGGACGGTTAACGGGCCTGCGCGCCCGCGTCCTCCCGCGGGCCGAAGCGGCGCAGGCGCATCGCCGCCTCCACCCGCTCGCGGGCAAGCCGCACGGCGGCGTGGCGGGGCGGCAGGCCTTCCGCGCGGCTCCTCTCGAGCACCGCCGTCACGTTGCTGCGGATCTTCGAGTCGATGTAGGAGAAGGCGTCCTCCTTCCGGCCGCCGCGCCACTCGAAGGCGGCGGTGATCACCCCGCCGGCGTTGGCGACGAAGTCCGGCACCACGACCACACCGCGCCGGTGCAGGATCTCCAGCGCCCCTTCCGTCGCCGGGATGTTGGCACCGGGGACGACGAGGCGCGCCCTGACCCGCTCCGCATTGCCCTCGTGCAGCACGTCCGGGCGGGCGGCGGGGACCAGGATGTCGCAGTCCACCTCCACCACCGCCTCGGGCGGCAGCCGGCGGGCGCCGGGATATTCGACGACGCTGCGTCCCTGCCCCTTGAGGGCGAGCAGGCGGGGGACGTCGAGGCCGTCGGGCGCGCAGGCCGCACCCTGCGAGTCCGCCACCGCCACCACCACGGCGCCGCGGGCGACGAGGAAGCGGGCGGCGTGGCGGCCGACGGCGCCGAACCC
>BEIP01000318.1 GCA_002898955.1 bacterium HR39
GCTTCCTGCTCAACACCTATTCGCCCGACCATCTGATCGAGCGCATCACCCGCGCGGTGCCGGTCGATCTGCATCCGCTGCGCATGCGCGCGCGCACGGTGACCGGCGAGATGGCGGAATCCTACGGCGTCAACGAGGTCTCCGTCTTCCGCGAGACCCGCCAGGCGGCGCACCTCGCCATCGACATCGACGGCGTGTGCCGCATGCCGGAGCTCGTGTGCGACGGCGTGCTGGTGGCCACCCCCGCCGGCAGCACCGCCTACAACCTCTCAGCCCACGGGCCCATCATCCCGCTCGGCGCGAATCTGCTGGCGCTCACCCCCATCTCGCCCTTCCGCCCGCGGCGCTGGCGGGGGGCGCTCCTGCCCTCGCGCACGCGCTTTCGCATCCGCGTGCTCGATCCCGACAAGCGGCCGGTGAGCGCCGTGGCCGACTTCACCGAGGTGCGCGATGTGGTGGAGGTGGAGGTGTGGGAGGACCGCACCGTGAGCTTCCGCCTGCTGTTCGACCCCGAGCACAATCTCGAGGAGCGCATCCTCAAGGAGCAGTTCATCCCCTGAGCGGAGCCGTCCCGTGTGCGAGCTCCCCGGCCTTTCCGCCCTGCGCGAGAGGCGCCTCACCTTCTCCCCCGAGGTCTTCGCCCGCCGCGGCGGCCTCCGGGACCACCACCGCGACGGCCGGGGCGTCGCCTTCTTCGATCCGTCCGACACCTTCGTCTGCCGCGAGCCGCGTCCCGCCGCCGACAGCCCGACGGTGCGCTTCCCGCAACGCCACGGTCCGGCCAGCCGCACGGTCATCTCTCACATCCACCGCGCCACCCGCGGCGACGTGCGTCTCCCCGACACCCACCCCTTCGTGCGCGAGCCCGGCGGGCGCATCCACGTCTTCGCCCGCAACGGCGCCGTGCCCGACGTCGCGGACTGGCCGTTCCCCGGCCGACCGCGCCCGGCAGGCGGGACGGATCCGGAACGCCCGTGCCGCCTGCTGCCGGAGCGGCCCGCGCCGGCGTGGGATGGGGGCGTGGCGACCGGAGGGGAGCGGGTGGGCGTCCTCCGGACCTTCCGCACCGAGGTGGCGGCTCCGGAGCCGTTCGATATCTTCGGTGCCGGCGCGCCGCTCTCCGCCCACGCCCATCGGGTCGGCGCCCGCCGGCGCCGCCGGTGAGACGACCGCACCCGGGTGATCCCGACCGACCACAGGGGAGGATAAGGAAGATGACCGACCACGGCAGCGATCCCGCCCGCCTCGCGCCCTTCGACTGGGCGGATCCCTTCCTGCTGGAGGACGAGCTCACCGAAGAGGAACGGCTCGTGCGCGACACGGCGCGGCAGTACGCGCAGGAGAGGCTGATGCCGCGCATCCTCGAGGCGAACCGCCACGAGATCTTCCACCGCGAGATCCTCTACGAGATGGGCGAGCTGGGCTTTCTCGGCTGCACGCTGCCCGAGGAGTACGGCTGCGCCGGCACCAACTACGTCGCCTACGGGCTCATCGCCCGCGAGATCGAGCGGGTGGACTCGGCCTACCGCTCCACCTTCAGCGTGCAGTCCTCGCTCGTCATGTTCCCCATCTACGCCTACGGCAGCGAGGAGCAGCGCCGGCGCTGGCTGCCCCGCCTCGCCCGCGGCGAGCTGGTGGGCTGCTTCGGCCTCACCGAGCCCGACCACGGCTCGGACGCGGGCGGCCTGAGGAGCCGCGCGCGGAGGGTGCCGGGCGGCTGGCGGGTGTCCGGCACCAAGACCTGGATCACCCACGCGCCGATCGCCGACGTCTTCGTGGTGTGGGCGAAGGACGAGGAGGGGACGATCCGCGGCTTCGTGCTGGAGCGCGGCATGGAGGGACTCTCGACCTCGAAGATCGAGGGCAAGTTCTCGCTGCGCGCCTCGCCCACCGGCACCATCCACATGGAGGACGTCTTCGTCCCCGGGGAGAACGTGCTGCCCGGCGCGCGCGGCCTGCGCGGGCCCTTCGGCTGTCTCAACCGCGCCCGCTACGGCATCGCCTGGGGGGCGATGGGGGCGGCCGAGTTCTGCTGGCACGCCGCGCGTTCCTACGTGCTGGAGCGCCGCCAGTTCGGCGCGCCGCTCGCCGCCTGCCAGCTCGTGCAGAAGAAGCTCGCCGACATGCAGACGGAGATCGCGCTGGGGCTGCTGGCGGCGCTGCGGGTGGGGCGGCTTCTGGATGCGGGCAGGGCCGCGCCCGAGGCGATCTCGCTGATCAAGCGCAACAACTGCGGCAAGGCGCTGGAGATCGCCCGCATGGCCCGCGACATGCACGGCGGCAACGGCATCGCCGACGAGTACCACGTGATCCGTCACGTGATGAACCTCGAGGCGGTGAACACCTACGAGGGCACTCACGACATCCACGCGCTGATCCTCGGCCGCGCCCAGACGGGCATCCAGGCCTTCACCCGCAGCCTGTGAGCGCGGCGACGGCGGGGTGCCCGACCGCGGGGGCGGCAGGATGAGCGAGCGGGCGGTGCTGGAATTCGACGGCATCGAGGTGGTGCTCTCCCACCCCGACCGGGTGCTGTTCCCCGACGACGGCATCACCAAGCGGCATCTGGTCGAATACTACGTCGCCGTCGCTCCCTTCCTGCTGCCCCACCTGCGCGATCGGCCCGTCACCGTCCAGCGCTTTCCCCGCGGCATCCTCGGGCCCGGCTTCTGGCAGCGGCACCTGCCGGCCGGCGCGCCGCCCTGGCTCGCCCGCACCGAGGTGCCGCTCGCCGACGGCCGCCGCAGCGAGCACGCCGCCATCGAGAAGGTGGCCGACCTGGTCTTCTGGGTCGGGCAGGACGCCATCGCCTTCCATCCCTGGCCGGTGCGCAGCGACGCGCCGCTCTCGCCCGATCTGCTGGTGATCGATCTCGACCCGCCGGAGGGAGTGGACCTGCACGAAGGCTTCGACCGGGCCCGGCGGGTGGCGCGCGCGGCCGTGGATCTCCTGTGCGGGCGCGGCTGCCCCTGCTTCGTGCGCACCACCGGCTCGCGCGGCCTCCACATCGTCGTGCCGCTGCGCCGCGGACCCGGCTTCGCGGATGTGCGCGCCTTCGCCCGCGGGCTCGCCGAGCGGGTGGTGGAGCAACGGCCCGATCTCGCCACGCTGGAGCCGCGGCGCGAGGAGCGGGGCGCGCGCGTCTATCTCGACCTTCCGCGCCACGCTCCGGCTC
>BEIP01000319.1 GCA_002898955.1 bacterium HR39
CTCCGCCCTGCCGCGCGATCGCGAGGAGGCCGCCTCCCTCGCCCGCTCCGCCAACCCGCGCGTGCTCATCGCCTACGCCGACGTGGCGGTGGCGGAAGCGGAGCTGAAGAAGGCGCGCAGCGGCTACTATCCGCAGGTCGAAGTGCGGGTGGAGGGGGCTTACGGCGAGGGCGTGGCGGGCAATCCGCGCCCGGCGGGCAATGCCTCGGCCCTGCTGGTGCTGCGCCAGAACCTCTACCGGGGCGGCGCCGACATGGCCCTCGAGCGCGAGGCCTTCCACCGCCTCAACGAGGCCCGCGCGCGGCTCGACCGCGCCCGCCGGCTGGCCGAGCAGGACGCTCGCACGTCCTGGAACGCGCTGGAGACCGCCCGGGCCCGGGTGGAGGCGCTGCAGGCCAAGGCGGAAGCCCAGCGGCGCACCCGTGACGCCTACTTCCAGCAGTTCGAGATCGGCCAGCGCAGTCTCCTGGATCTGCTGGACGCCGAGAACGAGCTGTTCCTGAGCCGGGTGCTGCTGCGCACCGCCGAGTTCACCGAGCGCTTCGCCGTCTACCGGGTGCTGGCCGCGACCGGCCGGCTGCTCTCGACCCTCGACGTGGCGCCGCCGCGCGAGCACATGGACATCGAGCGTCGCCCCGAGGACGAGCCGACGCCCTCGAAGATCGAGGAGAAGGCGCGCGAGCTCGACGATCCGCGCATGGAGGCCCGGCCGGTACGCGGTGCCGAGAGTGGCGAGCCGCCCCGCGAGGACTACGACGTGACGCCGCACACGGGCCGCCCGCCCGAACGGCCGGTGGAGAAGCTGGACGTGCCGGCCGGACAGCCCGGCAACGTCCCGGCGGCCGGCGGTGGCGGCGGCGAGCGGCGGCCCACTCTCTTCGAATATCTGTGGGGTACCGGCAGCCCGTCCGCGGCTGCGCCCGCGACCTCCGCAACCCGAACGGCACAGGTTCCCGCGGCCGTCGAGCCCGCTGCGGCCCCGGCGTCCGCGACCGGGACGGTCGGCGCGATGGAGACGGCCGCGAGGGCTCCGCAGTCGCCGTCCGCTCCCGCTCCGGAGCGGCCGCAGACGCTGGCGGCCATGCTCCAGCAGTGGTTCGGCCGCGGCGGCGAGTGAGCCGCCGTAATATGGGATGCAAGGAAGGCGCCACCCGCGGGTGGCGCCTTCGCGTTTACCGTCCGTTCATCTTCCTGTGGCACAACACCGCCCGGAGCCGGCCCACGGGGCCGCGAACGGCGAGGAGGTGAGCGATGTCGGCTGCGCGTGACCTGCTGCGGATCCGGGAGGACGGGCGGTACGAGGAGGCGGCGTCCGGGGTGCTGGAGGCGCTGCTCGGAGCGGTGGATCCGGCCCGGGCGGTGGGCGCCACCGCGACGGTGCTGCACCTCGAAGACGTCGTCCCGGACGAGGGCGGGGAGGCGGTGCTGCGCCACGGCGGCGATCTGCGCCGGGTGGTGCTGCTCTCCACGCGCGACGTGGAGGAGACGGGCCGGGCGGTGCCGCACGTGACCGCGGCCGGGGAGGACGTCTCCGGCATGCGCTTCGTGCGCTTCGCCGGCGGCCCCACCCTCTACCACGCCGCCTCGCTCGAGCTCGAGATCGTGCGGGTACGCGGCTGAGGCGCCTTCGGCGGGCGGCCGGTGCCTTTCGCCCGCGCCGGCGGCGGAGCGAGGATGCCGGCGTGTCGGACGCGCGACGTCCCCGATCGCCTCTCCCGCGACGAAGATGGAACCGCACGGACGGGCCGCACCGGGCGTTCCGTGCGGGCGGATCGCTTTCTTCGCCGCGGCGGGCTGGAAAGCGGGACACTAGGATGACCACATGCGGGGCGAAGGCCGCAGGTCCGCCATGGAGGAGGAGATCCCGTGAGCTTGCCGTCCTGGTCCCGCGTGCGGGGTGGGCGCCCGCGACCGGTGGTGCTGTGCGTCCTCGACGGCTGGGGCTGCCGCGAGGACCCGCGCGACAATGCGGTGGCGCTCGCGAACACCCCGGTCTTCGACCGCTGCTGGGCTACCCTGCCGCGCTGCCTGCTGCGCACCGACGGTCCCGCCGTCGGTCTGCCGGAAGGCCAGATGGGTAATTCCGAGGTCGGCCACATGAACCTCGGCGCCGGCCGGGTGGTGCTCCAGGACCTGCCGCGCATCGACCGGCTGCTCGAATCCGGCGAGCTGGAGCGCTCGGGGAAGATCGACGCCATCGCGGAGAAGGTGCGCGCCGGCACGGGGACCATCCACCTGCTCGGCCTGCTCTCGCCGGGCGGCGTCCATTCGCATCAGCGCCACATGGCCTGGCTGGCGCGCGCCTTCGCGAAGCGCGGGCTTTCGGTGTGGATCCACGCCTTCACCGACGGGCGAGACACCCCGCCGCGCGCGGCCCTCGGCGATCTGGCCGACTTCCGCCGCGAGATCGCGGGCTTCGACGGCATCCGCTTCGCCACGGTGATCGGCCGTTACCACGCCATGGACCGCGACCGGCGCTGGGATCGCACGAAGCGCGCCTGCGAGGCCATCGTCGCGGCGGTGGGCGAGCGGGCGCCGACGCCCGAAGATGCCGTGCGGGCGGCCTATGCGCGCGATCTCGGCGACGAGTTCGTCCCGCCCTTCGTGATGGAAGGCTACGGGGGCATGGCGGACGGCGACGGCGTCCTGTGCACCAACTTCCGCGCCGATCGCGTCCGCCAGGTCATGACGGCACTGGTCGATCCGGACTTCGACGCGTTCGAGCGGGTGCTGACCGTCCGCTTCTCCTACGCCGGCGGCATGATGAGCTATTCGAAGGAGCTGGACCGCTTCCTCGACGTGCTGGTGCCGCCGGAGGACCTCCGCAACGTCTTCGGCGAAGTGGTGGCCGCCGCCGGCTACACCCAGTTCCGCATCGCCGAGACGGAGAAGTACCCGCACGTCACCTACTTCTTCAACGGTGGCCGCGAACGGCCGTTCCCCGGCGAGGAGCGCGTCCTGATCCCCTCGCCGAAGGTGGCGACCTACGACCTGCAGCCGGAGATGTCGGCGGAGCCGGTGACCGACCGCCTGGTGCAGGCCGTCGCCAGCGGCCGCTTCGACTTCGTGCTGGTCAACTACGCCAATCCGGACATGGTGGGCCACACCGGCTCGCTGGAGGCGGCGATCCGTGCGGTGGAGACGGTGGACCGCTGCCTCGGCCGCCTGCTGGCC
>BEIP01000320.1 GCA_002898955.1 bacterium HR39
GGTGGCCGCTTGGATGCGGTCGTCCCCCTTCGCCCGCATCCACGCCAGCGTGGCCGCCAGCAGCGTGCCGCCGAGGCAGTAGCCGATGGCGGTCATCTCCCGCTCGCCGGTCTGCTTCTGCACCGCGTCGAAGGCGGCGAGCGGCCCCTCCAGCATGTAGTCCTCGAAGGTCTTGTGGGCGAGGCGCTCATCGGGGTTGACCCAGGACAGCACGAAGACCGTGAAGCCCTGCTCCACCGCCCAGCGGATGAAGCTGTTCTTCGGCTGGAGGTCGAGGATGTAGTACTTGTTGATCCACGGCGGCACGATGACGAGCGGCCGGCGGTGGACCTGCTCGGTGCGCGGGGCGTACTGGATGAGCTCCATGAGCTCGGTCCTGTAGACGACCTTGCCCGGGGTGGTGGCGATGTTGCGGCCCACCTCGAAGGCCTGCGGGTCGGTCATCTTCAGGGCCAGCCGGCCGCGCCCGCGCTCGAGGTCCTCCAGCATGTTGCGCAGGCCGCGCAGCAGGTTCTCGCCGCGGGTCTCGATGGTGGCGCGCAGCACTTCGGGGTTGGTCAAGACGAAATTGCTCGGCGCCAGCGCGTCGACGAACTGGCGCGTGTAGAACTCCACCTTCTGGCGGGTCTTCTCGTCGAGGTCCTCGCGCCCGCGCACCACGTCGAGGATGTAGCGCGAAGTGAGCAGGTAGCTCTGCTTGACGAAATCGAACAGGACGTTCTCGTCCCAGGCCGGATCCCGGAACCGCCGGTCGCCCCGCTCCGGCGCCGCCACCGGCTCCACCTCGTGGCCGAACATCCGCATGGTGGTGTTCTGCCACAGGCGCAGATAGTCCTGCCAGAGCTCGAACTGGGTGCGGGCCAGGGTGACCGGATCGCCCAGCAGCCGGGCGGTGAACTCCAGGAACGCCTGCCCCACCGGCATCGGATCCGGTACGCCGTCGGCCGCCGGCTGCCGGGTCAGGAAGTCCTGCACGATGCGCTGGCTCCTCTCCGCGATCTCGCCGAGGATCCGCACCAGCTCCTCGTGCCGTTCCGCCACGCCCCGATCGATCATGCGTCCGTTCTCCGTCTGCCCGCGAAGCGACCGCGCGGCGTGCCGCACCCTTCCGCCTGCGCACGCGGCCGCGTAAAGCTTCGGCGGACCCGAGGTGAAGTCAACCATGCCCGACACCGGCCCCCGGCCGCGACGCACCGGCGCGCTCCACGCCGTGCCCGTCCTGCTGGCGCTCGCCGCCTGTACGGCCGAGCCGCCGCCGGTCCCGCCCGATCTCGCCGCCCGGCTCGACGCGGCCCGCGAGCGGGGCTGGCCCGACGTGTGCCGCGTGCCGCCGCCCGAGGCGCCGGGCCTCTCCACGGCGGAGGTGCGGGCCCGGCTCGGGCAGGCCCGCGAGCGGGCACAGTACGAGGCCGCCATGGTGCGCTTCCGTGCCGGCCTGCGCGCCCTGCCGCCGCAAGCCCCGGCCGCGCCGCGCGGACCCGCCGCGACGCCGGCGCCCGCCCCGGTTCCACCGCCGTTGGTGGAGACGGGCGTGGGCGAGACGGTGCGCACCGAGACGGCGAGCGGCAGCCTGTCCGACTTCCTGCTGTGGCTCGAGGGCGCGCTGCCCGCCCCGGCCGACCGGTGACTCCGCCCGCCCCCGCGCTTGCCGTGCCGCCGGGGCGGCGACAGATTGAGGGAGCCGCGTGCTCCCGCGGAGCGAGCGTCCGACGGAGCCCTGCCCGACATGCCCGATAACAGCTTCCACCGCATCCGCCGCCTGCCGCCCTACGTCTTCGCCGAGGTCAACGAGATGAAGGCGCGGGCCCGGGCGGCCGGCCGCGACGTCATCGACCTCGGCATGGGCAATCCCGATTCGCCCACGCCGCCCCACATCGTGCAGAAGCTGATCGAGACGGTGCAGAACCCGCGCACGCACCGCTATTCCACCTCGCGCGGGATCCCCGGGCTGCGGCGGGCGCTCGCCGGCTACTACGCCCGGCGCTTCGGGGTGAAGCTCGATCCCGAGACCCAGGTGGTGGTGACGCTGGGCTCCAAGGAGGGGCTCGCCAATCTCGCCCAGGCCATCACCGCGCCGGGCGACACCATCCTCGTCCCCAACCCCTCCTATCCCATCCACCCCTTCGGCTTCATCATCGCCGGCGCCGCCCTGCGCCACGTGCATCTCGCCCCCGGCGTGGACCTCATCGCCGAGTTCGCCTACGCGGCCGAGCACTCGGTGCCGCCGCCCACGGCGATGATCCTCAGCTTCCCCAACAACCCCACCACGCTCACCGCCGACCTCGACCTCTACCGCGAGGCCGTCGCCTTCGCGAAGAAGCGCGACATGTTCATCATCTCGGATCTCGCCTATGCCGAGATCTGGTTCGAGGGCGAGCCGCCGCCGTCCATCCTCCAGGTCCCCGGGGCGATGGACGTGGCGGTGGAATTCACCAGCATGTCCAAGACCTACAGCATGCCGGGCTGGCGCATCGGCTTCGCCGCCGGCAACGAGCGGCTCGTCCGGGCGCTCGCGCGCATCAAGTCGTACCTCGACTACGGCGCCTTCACCCCCATCCAGGTGGCGGCGGCCGCCGCCCTCAACGGCCCGCAGGACTGCGTCGCGGAGATCCGCGAGCTCTACCGCGAGCGCCGCGACGTGCTGGTCGAGGGTCTGAACCGCGCCGGCTGGCGGGTGGAGAAGCCGAAGGCCACCATGTTCGTGTGGGCGCCCATTCCCGAGCCCTTCCGCGCCATGGGCTCGCTGGCCTTCGCCAAGCTGCTGCTGGAGGAAGCGGACGTCGCCGTCTCGCCCGGCATCGGCTTCGGCGAATACGGCGAGGGTTACGTGCGCATGGCGCTCGTCGAGAACCGCCATCGCCTGCGTCAGGCCGTGCGCAACATCCGCCAGTTCCTGCGCCGTCACGGCGTCGCTCCGGCCGCCCCGCCCGCCCGCGGCGAGGAGGCGCGGGACGTGGCCGCAGCCGTCGAGGAGGTCTGATGCAGCCGCCGCTTCGCATCGGCATCGTCGGTCTCGGCACCGTCGGCGCGTCCGTCTTCCGCCTGCTGCGCACCCACCGCGAGCTGCTGTTCGAGCGGGCCGGGCGGGCCATCGAGATCCGCGGGGTGAGCGCGCGCGATCCGAGGCGCGATCGCGGCCTCGA
>BEIP01000321.1 GCA_002898955.1 bacterium HR39
GGCGTGCTGCTGCTGGTGGCGCTCCTCGCCCTGATCCTGCGGCCGCCGCGGCGCACGGTGCGTGCGCTGTGGACCGAGCTGGCCGAGGTGGCGCCTTCGGTCAGTGTGCTGGTGCCCGCCCACGACGAGGAGCTCACCATCGTCGAGTCCGTGCGCGCCCTGCTCGCCCTCCAGTATCCGGACCTCGAGGTGATCGTGGTCGACGACGGCTCGAGGGACGGCACCCTCGCACGGCTGCAGGCGGCCTTCGATCTCGAGCCGCTGCCCGGGCCCCGCGTCTGGCACCTGCCGAAGGCGCCGGTGAAGGCCGTCTACCGCTCGCGCAACCTGCCGCGCCTTCGGGTGATCGCCAAGGAGCAGGGTGGCAAGAGCGACGCGCTCAACGCGGCGCTGGAGCTGGCCTCGGGCGAGCTGGTCTGCTCGGTGGACGCCGACAGCCTGCTGGAGGCCGACAGCCTGCTGCGGGCGGTGGAGCCCTTCGTGCGCGATCCCCGCACGGTGGCGGTGGGGGGCACGGTGCGCGTCGCCAACGGCTGCCGGGTCGCCGGCGGGCGGGTGGTGGAGGCGGATTTGCCGCGCCGCTTCCTGCCGCTCGTGCAGTACCTCGAATATCTGCGGGCCTTCGTCATGGCGCGGCTCGCCTTCGAGCGGCTGGGAGCGCTGGTCATCGTCGCCGGCGCCTTCGGTCTCTTCCGCCGCGAGCCCTTGGTCGAGCTCGGCGGTTACCGGTGCGATACCGTGGGCGAGGACTTCGAGCTGGTGGTGCGCATCCACCGCTTCATGCGCGAGCGCGGCGCACCTTATGCCGTGCATTTCGTGCCCGAACCGGTATGCTGGACCCAGGCTCCCGAACGCTGGCGGGATCTCGCGCGCCAGCGCATCCGCTGGCACCGCGGCGCCCTCGAGACCTTCTTCCTCCACGCCGACATGCTGCTGTGGCCGCGGGCCGGCGCGCCCGCCTGGCTCGGGCTCGGCTCCATGCTGGTGGTCGACGTGCTGGGGCCGGCCGCCGAACTGCTCGGCTGGCTGCTCCTGCCCGTCCTGTGGTGGGGCGGAGCGGTGTGGACGGGCTTCCTGTTCGCCTGGCTCGCGCTGTGCGTCGGCTTCGGCGTGGCGCTCTCCTGTGCGGCGCTGGTGCTGGAGGAGCTGGAGCTCGGGCGCGTGCCGCGCGCCGCGGACCTGCTGCGCCTCGCCCTCGCCGCGGTGGTGGAGCACCTGGGCTACCGCCAGTTCGTCAACGCCTGCCGCATGGTGGGGCATCTGCAGTACCTGCGCGGTGCCACCGGCTGGGGCCGGATCGCCCGCCGCACCTTCGACGGCGCCGTGGCCCGGAGCTGAGCGGTGGACGCGGCCGGAAGGAGAGCCGAGCGCCCGTGGTCCGCCGCGGGCGCACGTCGCGGATATCGCGTGGCCCGGGTGCACGACGTGCCGTGGATCTCGGAGCGGGGCAGGCCGCCGCGCCGTCGGGTGATTGCCGCTACCCCGCGCGCCGCGGCGGCGCGTCGCCAAGGTGCGGGGGGAGGGGCGGAATCGGCCGTGGCGGAGACCCCGCGTCCGGCACGAAGCGGGGCTTCACCACGCGCCGCGTGCCTTCACCCCTTGCCCGGCGGCGCGTTCCGGGCGATCTAAGCGTCGGGCGCCCGTAGCTCAGCCGGATAGAGCATCGGATTCCTAATCCGAGGGTCGTGGGTTCGAATCCCGCCGGGCGCACCACCCGAATCGGGCACTTGGCAGACGTTTCCCGAGCCCGCACGGGTCGGACGGCCGGTCGGGGTTCCGGCGGGGATCCGTCGGGGCCGGGATATGGCCATGGCTCGGGTTGCCGCCCGGCGTCGGAGCTTCCGGGACCGCCTCCTGCAGGCCTCTGGCGGCAGTGGGTCGGCCGTGCGGCTCGGCTGCTTTCGCAACGTCCCGTCGCCGTCCGGGCGGGGCGAGCCGGCCTGGCCGCGCCGGGGCGGCGGGTGCGCACGCATGGCGAGGCGTGATCGTGCGCCGCTGCCCCACCTGAAGATCGGTCCCTGCGGGCCGGCGGTGACGGTCGCTGCCGTCGAACCGTCGCCCGCCTGCGGCACGCCGGGGGCGAGACGCGCGACCGGAGATCGGGTCCGGCACCGCATCGGGCCGCAACCAGGGGTTGCGGACTCCCGATCGCGGATGCGACCGGGCGCACCGGCTCGCGCGCCGCTTCCCGGAAACCGCCGGAGGTTCCCGCGGATCCGCGACGCGGGTGGCCGGAAGCCTCGGATGCTCCGGCGCGGCGGCGGCTGCGGGGGCCGCACCGACGCACCGGCCGGTCCGTCGGCGCGGAACGTCACCCGAGGATCCGTTCCGGCAGCAGGGCTTTCCCGCGACCGGTCCGACATCCCATGCACCTGTCCATCGAGGCTTGGGTCCCGGTACTCCCTCTCCACGCCGCCCCTGCGCTTGCCGGACGGCCCCCGGCCATGCCATCCGTGGCCATACTGGTCGCGCGGGAGGGACGGATGCCACCATGGTGCAGACCGCCGGCGGAGTCTTCGCCGGCTGCGATCCGAACGGGCACTGGTGCATGATGTTCGAGGCACCGGGGCGGTCGCGGCCGCACGCGGCTGGCCTCGGGGTGCTGGCCGACGGCTACGGGCTCCCGGCGGCCCGCTCCGTCGCCGCCGAGGTGGTGGAGCCGGAATCGCGCGCGGATCCGCGCACCCTGGCCGCGGCGGTGGCGGAGGACCGCCTCGACGAGCTCGACGGCGCCGTGCATCTCGGCCCGATCCGCCTCACCGAGCGGCTCGGGAGCACCTCCTTCGGCCTCCGAGGCGCCCCTCCCTCCGCCGCGCGTGGCCGGGCGCCGGCGGCGGCCTGGACGGGCGCGCGGAACCCCGAACGCCCGCCCAAGGCCATTCACGAGGTGCGCCACCTCACCGGCTGCCGCCTCGCGCCGCAGGCCGAGACCTGGCCCTGCGACGACGCTACCGGGGAGCTTACGGATCGCGGTGCCACGTTGCTGCCCCGCCATCCCGACCCGGAAGGAGCGGTCGAGGCCTTCGGCCGCAGCTTCGTCGACCTTTTGGCCGCATGCCGAGCCTCGAGCTGCTGCGCGCCATCAAACGCGTCATTCCCCAACGCTTCCGCTACGGGGTGCGCCACGAGCCCG
>BEIP01000322.1 GCA_002898955.1 bacterium HR39
GGATAGGTCGGCCAGGCGGCGGCAGATGGTCTCGAGCTGGGACGGATCCGAGTAGCGGATCACCAGCCACCCGCCACGCCCGCGGGCGCGGATGTCGACCTGAAGCCCCAAGATGTGGGAAAGGCGGCGGGCGACAACCGCAAGATCCGGATCGGGCTCGCTCCTCGCGCGACGCGCGGGCTTCGCCGTCCGCTCGAGGCGCACCAGCTCCTCGGTTTCACGCACGCTCAACCCACGCGCGAGAACCTCGCGCGCAAGCCGCACCGGATCCTCCGCCCCGAGCAGCGCCCGGGCGTGGCCGGCGGTGAGCTCGCCGCGGCGAAGCATCTCCCGCACCGGTTCGGGAAGCTGCAGAAGCCGCAGGGTGTTGGCCACGTGCGAGCGGCTCTTGCCGATGGCCTGCGCCACCTCCTCGCGGCTGCGGCCGAACTCCTCGCACAGCCGGCGGTAGGCCTCCGCTTCCTCCAGCGGATCGAGGTCCTCGCGCTGCAGGTTCTCGACCAGCGCGAGCTCCAGGGCGGTGCGGTCGTCGAGTTCGCGCACCACCACCGGCACTTCGTGCAGACCCGCCCGCTGCGCCGCCCGCCAGCGGCGCTCGCCGGCGACGATCTCGTAGGCCGCACCGGGGCCGCGCGCCGGGCGCACCACCAGCGGCTGCAGCACGCCGTGGGCGCGGATGCTCCCGGCCAGCGCCTCCAGCTCCTCTTCGGGGAAGTCGCGCCGCGGCTGCAGCGGCGAGGGTTCGAGATACTCGATCGGCACCGTCTGCACGGTGCCGGCTCCGGTAGGGTCGCCCGTGCCCGCAGCCGACACCTCGCCGCCGAGCAGCGCCGAAAGCCCCATGCCGAGACCGCGCTTCTTCGCCATCAGGTGGCATCCCGCTCGCGCTGCAGCATCTCACCGGCCAGCTTCACATAGGCCTGGGCGCCGGCGCTCCTGAGGTCGTAGAGCAGCACCGGCTTGCCGTGCGAGGGGGCCTCGGAGACGCGCACGTTGCGGGGGATCACGGTCTCGAAGACGCGATCGCCCAGGAAGCTGCGCACGTCGCGGGCCACCTGCTCCGAGAGGTTGTTGCGGCGGTCGTACATGGTGAGCACCACCCCGTGCACCTCCAGCCGGGGGTTGTGGGTGCGCCGCACCCGCTCGATGGTGCGCAGCAGCAGCCCCAGTCCTTCGAGGGCGAAGAACTCGCACTGGAGCGGCACGATGACGCCGTGCGCCGCCACCAGGGCGTTGACGGTGAGGATGCCGAGCGAGGGCGGGCAGTCGACCAGGATGTAGTCGTAGGGCTCGCGGAAGCGCCGCAGGGCGTCGCGCAGCCGCCAGGCGCGGCGCGGATCCTCGGCCAGCTCCACCTCCACCCCCGAGAGGTCGACGGTGGCCGGGACGATGTCGAGTGCGGGCACCCCGGTGGGCTGCACCGCCTTCTCGAGCCCGATGCGGCCGACGAGCACGTCGTATGTGGTGAGCGTGCGCTTTTCCGGCGCGATGCCGAGGCCGGTGGCGGCGTTGCCCTGCGGGTCGATGTCGATCACCAGCACGCGCTTGCCCACCGCGGCCAGCGCCGTGCCGAGATTGATGGCGGTCGTGGTCTTGCCCACCCCGCCCTTCTGGTTGGCGACGGCGTAGACTCGGCCGCGGGCGAGGATGTCACGGGCTGTCTGCACGGGAGACCTCTTCGACGACGAGGATGCGCCCTTCGGGCGAACTCAGGCTGGGCTCGATCCGCGCCTTCATCTTCCACCGCCGCGCTGCCGCGGTCAATTCCGCCTCCGCCTGCCTCCCCTTGGGGAAGATGCCCACGGTGCGGGGCGCGAAGAAGGGCCGGGCCAGCTCCAGCAGCCGATCCAGCGGTGCCAGCGCCCGGGCGGTGACCACGTCCGCCGGGAAGGGCTCGACATCCTCGATGCGCCTCGCGTGCACCCTCACGTTGGTGCAGCCGGTGATGCGGGCTGCTTCGCGCAAGAACGCCGCCTTGCGCCGGTCGGACTCGATCAGGTGCACCTCGGGCACGCCGCAGATCGCCAGCACCAGCCCGGGAAAGCCGGCGCCGCTGCCCAGATCCACGAGCACCCGCGCATTCCCGGGGACGAAGCGCAGGAGCTGGGCGGAGTCCAGCACGTGGCGCCGCCACGGATCGGCGAGCGTCGCCTCGCCCACGAGATTGATGCGCTCCTGCCAGAGGCGCAGCAGCTCCAGATGGCGCCCAAGGCGCGCGAGCGTGGCGGCGTCCAGCCCGAGGATGCGGCCCACGTCTCCGGCCCCGAGCGGCCGTCCCTCGTCCGGCAGGGGCATCTCAGGCGGCACGGGACGGACGGCGGGCATGGCGGGCCAGCACCACGAGGGCGGCGGGGGTGATGCCGGGGATGCGGGCGGCCTGGCCGAGGCTGCGCGGGCGCACCCGCTCCAGCACCGCCCGCGCCGCCGAGGAGAGGCCGGGGATCGCGGCGTAGTCGAGATCCGCCGGCAGCAGCATCTCCTCCTCGCGCCGCATCAGGCGGATCTCGGCGAGCTGGCGCTCGATGTAGCCGGCATAGCGCGCCTCGATTTCCACCTGCTCGGCCGCATCGGCCCCGAAGCGCAGGAGTTCGGGCCAGACGCCGGCAAGCCGCCGCAGATCCACCCCGGGAAGGCGCAGCAGCTCCAGCGCGCTGCGCCGGCGGCCGTCCTCGCTCACCGGCAGGCCGTGGGCGCGGGCTTCGTGGGGGGTGAGGGCGAGCTCTTCGAGGCGGCGGCGCAGCGCCTCGATGCGCGCACGCTTCTCCCGCACCCGCCGCAGCCGTTCGCCCTCCACCACGCCCACCCGCGCGCCCTTCTCGGTGAGGCGCAGATCGGCGTTGTCGGCCCGCAGCACGAGGCGGTACTCGGCGCGGGCGGTGAGCATGCGGTAGGGCTCGACCACGCCGCGGGTGACCAGATCGTCGATCAGCACGCCGATGTAGGCCTCGCCGCGGTCGAGCACGAAGTCGGGCACCCCGCCGCCGGCGCGCAGCGCCGCGTTGATGCCGGCGACGATGCCCTGCGCCGCCGCCTCCTCGTAGCCGGTGGTGCCGGTGATCTGGCCGGCGAGGAACAGACCCGGCAGGCGGCGGAGCTCCAGTGTCGGGTCGAGCGCGCGCGGGTCGACGTGG
>BEIP01000323.1 GCA_002898955.1 bacterium HR39
GCCGGACAGCCGAAGATGGCGCCGGTGCCGTACGCCATGAGCACGAAATTGGCCACGTAGACGGGAAGGGGATTGGGCGCCCCGAGCTCCGCCAGCGGATGCTCGGCGTGCAGCCCCGTGAAGTGACCCTTCTTCTCCGCCGTCTCGATGGCCTCCTCGCTCACCGCCACACGGCGGCACTCCTCGACGAAGGCGGCGAGACCGGGGTCCTTCTCCGCGAGTTCGAGGGTGAGGGGATGGTCCGGTGCGAGCGCCACGAAGGCGGCGCCGAAGAGCGTGTCGGGACGGGTGGTGAACACCTCCACCACCGTGCCCTCGCGCTCGCGGATCGGGAAGAGGACGCGGGCGCCCTCGGACTTCCCGATCCAGTTCCTCTGCATGAGCTTGACCTTCTCCGGCCAGCGCTCCAGCCGCTCGAGGCCTTCCAGCAGCTCCTCGGCGTAGGCGGTGATGCGGAAGTACCACATGGGCAGCTTGCGCCGCTCCACGGGAGCGCCGGAGCGCCAGCCGCGCCCGTCGATGACCTGCTCGTTGGCGAGCACCGTCTGCTCGACGGGATCCCAGTTGACCCAGCCCTCCTTGCGGTAGGCGATGCCCTTCTCGAGGAAGTCGAGGAACATCGCCTGCTCGTGCTTGTAGTAGGAGGGATCGCAGGTGGCGAATTCGCGCTTCCAGTCGAGCGAGCAGCCCATGGAGCGGATCTGCTCGCGCATCTCGGCGATGTTGCGGTACGTCCAGTCGGCCGGGTGCACGCCCTTTTCCAGCGCGGCGTTCTCCGCCGGCAGGCCGAAGGCGTCCCAGCCCATGGGATGGAGCACGTTGTAGCCCTGCCGGCGCCGCAGCCGCGCCACCACGTCGCCCAGGGTGTAGTTGCGCACGTGCCCCATGTGGATGCGCCCCGAAGGATAGGGGAACATCTCCAGCACGTAGCACTTGGGGCGGTCCGGGTCGGTGGACGCCTCGAAGCAGCGCCGCTCCTCCCAGATGCGCTGCCACTTCTGTTCGGTGGCGCGGTACGGATAGCGGGACGACATGCTCCGCCTCTCTGTCTCGAACTGTTGCGAAAACTGCCCGAACCGTTCAGCCGGTCTCGCGCACGTCGGTCAGACGCAGTTCGCGGGCGCGGGTGAGGATGCGGTCCTCGAGCTCGCGCGCGAGCTTCTCGTCCACCGGCGCATCCAGCCAGCCGCCGTCGGGGGCCCGGACCTGCTTGTGGACCGACACCTCCACCGCCGAGGCCCGCAGCCGCGTGTCCTTGATCAGCACGGTGATGCGGAAGCGCTCGTCGGGCTTCTCGGCCGGCCGGTACCACTCGCTGATGATCACCCCGCCGAAGGGATCGGCCTGGGCGATGGGGACGAAGTCGAGGGTATCGAGCGCCGCCCGCCACAGATAGGCGTTGACGCCGATGCCCACCCGTCCGGGCTCCTCGCGCTCGCGGCCGGTGCGCAGCACCAGGGGGCCGCCGGTGAGGCTGCCGTGCTTCTCGTAGTCGCGCTGGACCTTGGGGTCGAGCTTGGGGATGTCGGGCGGCCTGCTCTCGCCGCAGGCGGCGAGCGCCGCGAGGGCGATCAGGCCGAAAGCGGCCCGCACCACCCGCCGACCGTGGGGATTCGCCATGCGCTCGGACTCCCTCGCCGGGCCGGACGACGGCCGTCGGCGCTCAGATAGCACCGCGCGTGCGCCCTTTCCACGCGATGCCGGGCATCCCGCTCCGCACCTGCGGTGCCACGCGGCTGGGACCGCCCGGGGCGCTCTCCCGCCGCGCCATGCCGCAGCAGCGGCCCCACCCGCCCGAAACGTCCCGCGCGGATCGCCCGCAGGACGACGCGGGCGCCCCTTCGCCCGCGGGCCGTCGCGGAGGTCACGCGACGGCCTTGGCCTTAGGCCCCGGCCCATCCTTTGCCCGCGGGCCGTCGGATCACCGGGGCGAGGCGGCCCGCCGCGGATTCTGTGCGGGCGGACCGCTCCCGGATTCCGGACCACGGTCCGGTCCCGGGGCGCTTTCCCGACGTGCGAGGACCTTACGGCGGCACGGACGGCGAGAGCACGCGGCCCTTGGCATTTCCTTCCCGCGAGGCACCGTGTCCTTCCGGGAAGGCGCGCCGATGACGCGGGCGTCGCGGCCCTCCCGTCCCGATCGGCCGCGCGGGAGCGCGGAGGAGCTGCTCGGGGAGCTGGAGGAGGCGCTGCGATCGCCCGCGCCTGCGGGGGAGCGCGTCCGGCCGCGTCAGGATGGTGTTCGGCTCTCCGGATCGCCAGCGCGGGAGCGTGCATCCCGGAGAGGGACGGTCGGTTCGCGGTCCGGGATCGCCCACGCCCGCGCGGGAGCGCTTCGGCACGTCCCGCGTCCGTCGCGAAGGCTGTGGCGCGCGTCGGCGTCCCGGGGCTCCTGTTCGACCCCTTCGTCCCGCCGGCCGCGAGCTCGCCCCGCGTCGCGTCCCGCCCGGCTCCCCGAAAGCCGCTTCGATCCGAGCGGGTACCTCCACGCGGCAGCCTCCTCCGTCCGGGGCTCGCGCCGCCTCTTCTCGTGATGCGGGCGGCCCGTCCCCGCCGGCAGGGATCCGCGGTGCCGGCCCGGTTTTGGCCGCCGCCCGGGACCGGCGGCCCAAGCCCGAGGCGCCGCCATCGGCGCCCGCTTCCCGGCCGCGTGCTCGCGGTCGACGGCCCGGGGAAGCCCGCCGCACCGGCTGCCGCACCCACCCGGCCGGGGACGTGCGGTCCCGTCCCCCGGCGCCCGCGCGGGGCGCGGCAGTCGCTGTGGTGCGGGCATCACGTCTTCAGCGCAGGGCGGCGACGGCGGCGAGGTAGAAGGTGAGGGCCTCCTCGCCCGCCTCGTCGAGCTCGAAGGCGAGGTGAAGATCCTGCTCGTCGGCGTGCACCACCCGTGCCCGCAGGCCGGCCTCGTGCCAGAGGTCGTCCAGATGCAGGATCACGTGGCGTCCCGACAGCGCCGGATCCCCCTGGGCGACTCGTGCCCCGCCCAGCGACAGGTCCCGCACCAGGCAGGGGAATTCCCGGTCGTTCGCCACCACCCGCCCGGGGACCGCCATCTCGTAGCGGTTGAACATCCGCCGCTCCAGCGGTCCGTCCTCGGGCTGGCGGCGCGCGACGTGCGGCGCTCGCG
>BEIP01000324.1 GCA_002898955.1 bacterium HR39
CCAGCACCGGCAGATCGCCGAGACCGGGGAATTTTTCGAGGCTGTTGCGGGTGCTGCGGGAGACCAGGCCGCCGATCATCAGGCTCTGGCCGCTCGCGAGCTCCACGGTGGTCTCGGCGCGGCGGGTGGCGAGGGCCGGGATGGTGATTCCCTGCAGGCGGATCGCCCCGCTGTCGGAGAGCTCGCTCACCTCGGGCCGCACGGTGAGCGCGATGCGGCCGCCGTCCAGCACCGTCGGCGTGAAGGACAGGCGCACGCCGAACTCCTTGAACTCCACCCTGATGTCGCCGTTGTCGACGCCGACCGGGACCGGGAATTCGCCCCCGGCGAGGAAGCTCGCGGTCTCGCCGGAGCGGGCGGTGAGGGTCGGCTCGGCCAGCACCGAAACCAGCCCTTCGCGCTCCAGCGCGTCCAGCACGCCCGCCACGTCCATGTCGCCGTTGCGAACGCCGGCACCGACCAGACCGGCCTCGCCGGCCTCGAGCGTCAGGCGCGAGAGCGCTCCGGCGGCACCCAGAGCGCGTCCCGAAGCGAGGCCGAAGACGAAGTCACCCGGGGTGAGGGCGGCGTTCCAGTTCAGCCCGAACAGCCGCAGCACGTCGCGCGACATCTCGGCCACGCGTACCGACAGCGCCAACTGGGTCGGGGCGGCGATCGCCAGGCGGTCCACCAGCTTCTCCCCCTCGCCGAGAAAGCGCCCGGCGAGCTCGCGCACATCGGCCGCGGTGCGCGGATCCGCGACCCGACCCTGCAGCAGCAGCCCGCCCGGGAAGGACTCGACCTCGACGGCGGCGTCGGGTGCGATGCGGGCGAGGAGCTGGCGCAGGCGGCCGAGGGCGTGGGTCACCTCGATGCGGGCGCGCAGCACCGGCGCGTCGTCCCCGTCGACCGCCTGGAGGGTGGTCGCCCCTGCCTGCCGGCCGAAGACGTGCACGAGGCCGGGGCCGGAGACCTGGACGTCGGCGATGCGCGGTTCGGCCACGAAGACGGCGGCGGCCGGCCGCGGCAGGCGGACGAGCCGCCCCTCGCCGACCTCCAGGCGGATTACGGTGGGCGGGACAGATTCGGCGGCGTGCGCCGGCCCCGCCGCCAGCGGCACCAGGATGAGGAGGGCGAACCGCAGGAGTCGCCACGGCCTTGCGGTGGTGGGCCGGGCCCGACGAGGGCCGCGGCACCCGCCGGACCAAAGCAGCAACAGGGCTCTGGCCGGCAGGGTGGTGGAGCGGAGGTCTGCCGGGAGCGTCATCGTCCGGGCTCCGGTCGGGAGGGTCGGGAAGGCGCGGCCGGACGGGCGCGCACCGCCTCGACCTCGCTTCCGCGGAAGACCAGCACCGGTCCGCCGTGACGGCGGGCGGCGCTGGCCTGGTCCTCGAAGGTCACCGGATCCGAGGCGGCCGTCGGCCGGTCGGATGCGGGCATCTCGGGCCGCGCGAGCGGGCGCAGCGCCAGCAGGATGCGGCCCAGGTCCATGGCCAGGGCCACGCGCCGGGCGTCCTCGGGGGTGAACTCGAGGGTGGCACTGCGCGCCCTGTGGGCGCCGGCGGGCTCGCCCTCGGCCGAGGGCCCGAGGCGGCCGCCGATCGCCAGCACGCGCACATCCGCCACCAGCAGCTCGGCCGCCCGCCGGCTGCCGCCACCGCGCTCGACGTCGCCCACGTCCTGGGCGAGGAGGACGTCCACGTGATCGCCCGGTCGCACCAGCGCCGCCTCGGCGAAGGCGTCGTCGACCGGGAGCGTTAGGGCCACGTGGCCGGGCCGGAGCACGGCGGCGAGGAAGCCCCGCTCGCCCGGGTGCACCAGCGCATCGGCCGGAACGGGCGAGCCCCGGGCCACGGGGGTGCGCACCACCGCGCCGGACGTCTCGGCGGCGGCTTCGCCCTTCACGATCCATCCCTCGCCCACGAGCGCCTCCGGCCACGGCTGCCAGCGCACGTCGCCTTCGCCGAGCAGCTTGCCGGCGGGAAGCTCGCGTGCCGCCACCAGCACCTCGCGCACGGCGGGCCGGCGTTCCTGCGCCGTGGCCTCGGGCGCGCGTTCCCGCTCGATGAGCGAGCGCACGTAGAGGGTGGTGCCGCCGGCAGCGGCGATGGCGAGCAGCAGGACCAGGATGCGTCTCAGCCACATGGGCCCCTCACGCTGCGGAAAGTCCTCCGGCCAGCGCGACGAAGCCGCCCGCCGCGATGGCCACGCCGTAGGGGACACTGGCAGAGTTTTCCGAACATCCGGTTAACGCGCGGGCGACCGCGGCGGGCAGGCGCGGATGGGATGCGGCGAGCAGCACGAACGGGTGCGCGGCGAGGGTGCGGCGGGCGAGCACGGCGGCGGCGAGCAGGCCGCCGGCGAGGGCGACGGTGAGCAGCACCTCGGGCACCTGCCCGGGCCGGGCGAGCAGCAGGGTGGCCGCGAGGAACTTGACGTCGCCGCCGCCCACGAGCCCGCGGCGCCAGAGGACCGCCGCCCCGGCGAAGGCCAGCGCGGCCAGCAGGACCGTCACGCCCAGCGTGCCGGGCGGTGTGCCCGTGGCGAGATGCCAGGGAAGGGCGAGGGCCGCGAGTGCAACGACGGTGTGGTTGGGGATGCGGCGGGATCGGAGATCGCAGACCGCGGCCCAGATCAGCAGGCCCAGCGACGCCGCAACCATCGCCTGTACCGGCTGCATGTCCGTGGATCCTCGTCGGAAGCGGAAAGGGGCGGCGACCGGAGCCGCCGCCCCGACCGTGCCCTCGCTGGCTCAGTTCTGCGGCAGCTGATCGGCGACGGTCTGGAAGGTGTTGGTGAGACGCGTACCCAGCGTGGTCAGAACAGCGATGATCGCCACCGCCACGAGGGCGGCGATGAGGCCGTACTCGATGGCCGTGGCGCCGGACTCGTCCTGCCAGAGGGCTCGAAGGGTGCGCATGGTGGCGTTCTCCCCAGCTGAGGGTGGTCGACGCCGGGGATCCTGCACGCCACCCGTTAACAAACCGTTACGCGCACGGCCCACGAACGCGGAATCGCCACACGCGGCATCCCGGTACGCACCGTGCCGGTGCGACGGAATGTTGCACTGCAACATGATGGCCGCGATGGTGTTGCGTCGCAGGAGGGCCTATATGCAGGAGCGGGCCGCGG
>BEIP01000325.1 GCA_002898955.1 bacterium HR39
GGCAGGGCGCGCGGGTAGACCCGGCCATGGTTGTAGAACCCGGAATAGGGGAACTGCTCGAAGGTCTCGACCCATCCCCAGCCCTCGGCCGACAGGGCAGCAGCCTCCTGCTCCATCTTCTCGGCCGCGAGGCGTCGCAATAAGTCGGGGTCGGCGAGCCACGTCCCGCCCTCGTCGTCGCTGAACAGGTCGCGCGTGACCGCCCCGCCCGCCCCCTCGTAGGCCTGCAAGGTGACAAAGCGGGCCAGTTTGTCAGTGACGGGCACGTGCTCGGACAGGAGCGCGCGCCGGATGCCCTGGCCGGTGCTCTCCCGGACATAATGAGTGTTCCACACCGCCTCCTGCCGGGCGTGGTCGTCCACCACGGCGAAGGCGGTGAGCTGGTCCAAGGTCATCTCGTCGGCCCGGTAGGCTTTGACGAGGGCAGGGGAGACGGCGGCGAGCTTCATGCGCTGCTCGACATGGCGCAGCGTGGTCCCGAAGCGCCGGGCGACCTCCGGGGCGTCATGCCCCTCGTGGATCAGAGCGGCGAAGGCCTCGAACTCGTCGGCGGGGTGGAGGGCGCGCCGCATCACGTTCTCGGCGAGGCTGACGCGCTGCGCCGCCTCGCTCGGGAGCACGAGGCAGCGCACGGGGCCGCTCCAGCGTCCGGATTTTGCCAACAGCTTAAGGGCGGCGAGGCGTCGGCCGCCGGCGACGACGCGGAAACGGCCAGCCTCGGTCTCGAACACGACGAGGTTCTGCAACAGGCCTTCCTCGGCAATGCTCTCGGCCAACCCCTCGGCGCCACCGCGCTTGTCCGTGCGGCGCACGTTCTCGGGGGCTACGCTGAGTTTTGTAAGCTGGATCAGCGCCTCGACGGGCGCGCCGGCCGGGGTCTGAGCGGGGGCGGGGAGGGTGGTGTCAACGGTCGCGGTCATGGGTTCGGTCCCTTTCAGGATCGGCATGGGATGATCGGAGTGGGGGAGGGGAGGCCGCCTAAGCGGCGGCCTCGAACGCACGGGCCGGGGCGGCGCGGTGCTCGGCCTTGGGGTCGGCAGCCTCGGCCTCGGCCCTGGCTCCCGGCTGCAAGCCGTGCAGGAACTTGACCGCCCGCTCGGCGTGGGCGGCGGCGGAGAAGATCGCCCGCTTGTCGCCCTTCAAGACCGCGATCCAGTCCGCGATGTAGGCGGCATGGTCCTCGCGGGGCTCCAGGGCGAGCCCGAGATCGGCGGCGAGGAATGCGGCCCCGAGTTCGGCCACATATCCTGACAGTCCAGCCCCAATCCGGGGTTCGAGGAAGAAAACCATCGGCTGCCTCCAGCACTGCCCAAAAACCGCATCGGCCTCCCCCGAGGCGGGGGTGGGCGGCGAGAGCGACCGAAGAGGCCCGTTCGAGCGGCGGGCTGCACCCGCAGGGGCGAAATGAAATGGAGCAGCCCGGCGAAGCCGGGGCTTGCAGCCCGCCGTGGCGGGCCTAGCAGGGAGCGCCGACCACCTCCGCGTCGGAAGGGAGGCCCAAAAAGTAGCGCCGCCGCGTCAGCGGCGTCCGCAGATCAGGCGGGCGACAGCCCGCTATCGTCTTTCGCGACAGGCTGCCGCCCGCCCGCGGGCGAGCACTGGTGACGGATCGTGCGCGGCGTCGCCTAGAGCATGTAGCCGATATCCGAGGCGCCGGTCGGATAGGCAAACATGGTGGAGCGTAGATCGGCCGCGGTGAGGCCGTGGCGGATGGCCAGGCCGAAAAGGTTGATCACCTCGTCGGCGTTCGGCCCGACGAGATGCGCGCCGAGGACGAGGTCCGTCCGCTCGTCGATCAGAACTTTGTGGCCATAGACCGGCTCGGCGAGCCGGCGGGCGGTGAACCAGTCCGGCGTCGAGGCCGCGTTAACCCGGAACTTGAGGCCGCTGCGGCGCGCCGCCTCTTCCGAAAGCCCGACGGCGGCGATCGGCGGCACGGTGAAGGCGACGCTCGGAACACCGCGATAGTCGGGCTCGCGCGATGGACCTTGCAGGAGGTTCGCGGCGACGATCTTCGCGTCGTGGCTCGACACCGGGGTCAGGGGCGGCCCGACGCCGGCGGCGTCACCGGCGGCATAGACCCGCGGGTTGGAAATGCTGCGCAGATGCGCATCGAGCTGCAGTCGTCCGTCTTGCACCGCGACCTGCCCGGTGGACAGGTCGAGGCTGCCGAGATCGGGACGACGCCCGGCAGCATGAATGACGAGATCGCAGGCGACCTCCAGGTCCGGCGCTCCCTGGCGAGAGGCACGCACCTGCAGGCCGTCCCCGTTCCGCTCGACCCGTGTGACCGCGGTGCCGGTCTCGATGCGAATGCCGAGCGCCGTGAACCGCGGTGTGAGCCAGCCCACCAGGTCGGGATCGAAATGCGGCAGCAGCCGGCTAGCGCGCTGCAGGATCGTGACTTCGGCGCCGGCACGTGCGGCCAGATGCGAGAACTCCGCGGCGACATAGCCGCCGCCGATCAGCACGATCCGGCGCGGCAGCGTCTCCAGCTCGAGGAAAGCGTCGCTCGTGCTGACCAGCTCCTCGCCTGGAATGCCGAGCGGGATCGGCCCCGCGCCGGTTGCGATCAGGATATGCTGGGCCTGCAACGTCCGACCGTCGACCGCGACCGCGTCCGGGCTTGCGAAGCGCGCTAGCCCGTGGAAGGCGTCGACGCCCAGCTTGGCGTAGCGGCGTTCCTGCTTGGCGGGGACCGGATCGGTAAAGCTGCGCTTGAACGCCATCAGGCTCGGCCAATCGATCGCCAGGTCGCCGCCGACACCATGTCCGGCCATGCGAGCGGCGGCATCGATCGCCTCTTCGCCGCTGACCAGCATCTTCTTGGGATCGCAGCCCCGTAGCGCACAGGTGCCGCCGAACGGGCGGTGGTCGATGACGGCGACGGACCATCCGGCGGCGCGGACCTGGCCGATCGCGACCTGGGCGGCTGTTCCGCTGCCGATGACGATCAGGTCGTAATGGGCCATGGCAATATCCCTCCGAGCATCGGTGCAAAGATCGCGCGGCCGACCTGGAGGGCCTCGCGCAGGGTCAGGCGAATGCCGTCGCGGGCGGTCACGGAACCGTCCATACGCCAGGCTTCAAGATGATCGGCAT
>BEIP01000326.1 GCA_002898955.1 bacterium HR39
ACGTGCTGCGCCACGCCTTCGCCAGCCACCTGCTCCACCACGGGGCGGATCTGCGGGTGGTGCAGACGCTTCTGGGCCACGCAGACATCGCCACCACCGAGATCTACACCCACCTGCGGCCCGCCCACCTGCGGGCGGTGGTGACGGAGCTCCACCCGCTTGCTAGGAAGCGGCCGGCCGCGTCGGGGGAGGCAGCACAGACCGTCGCGGATCCGGACCGTGCACATCACCGGGAAGAAGGGGAGAACGCACCGTGAGCTTCAAGCAGGTCGTGGAGGCCACGCCCCGGGTCAACCGCTCGGAGCTGGCCGTGCCCGGCTCCAGCCCCAACATGTTCGAGAAGGCGGCGAAGTCCGAAGCCGATGTCGTGTTTCTCGACCTCGAAGACGCCGTCGCGCCCGACATGAAGGAGCAGGCGCGCAAGAACGTCATCGAGGCGATCAACGACATCGACTGGGGCAACAAGACCCTCTCGGTACGGATCAACGGTCTCGACACGCCGTGGATGTACCGTGACCTGGTCGAGGTGCTGGAGCAGTGCAGCGACCGCCTCGACCTGATCATGATCCCCAAGGTGGGCACCGCCGCCGACGTCTACACGGTGGACTGCATCGTCACCCAGATCGAGACGGCCAAGCGGCGCAAGAAGCGCATCGGCTTCGAGCTGATCATCGAGACGGCGCTGGGGATGCAGAACGTCCACGAGATCGCCGCGGCCAGCCCGCGCAACGAGTCGCTGCACTTCGGCGTGGCCGACTACGCCGCCTCGATCCGCGCCCGCACCGTCAGGATCGGCGGCGTCCACCCGGACTACGGCGTGCTCACGGATCCCGACGACGAGGGCAACCGCCGGTACTTCTGGGGCGATCTTTGGCACTACGCCATCGCGCGGCTGGTGGTGGCGGCGCGGGCCAACGGCCTGCGGCCGGTGGACGGGCCCTTCGGCGACATCAGGGATCCGGACGGCTACCGGGCGGCGGCGAAGCGCGCGGCGGTGCTGGGCTGCGAGGGCAAGTGGGCGATCCATCCCTCCCAGATCCCCATCGCCAACGAGGTGTTCAGCCCCTCGCCGCAGGAGGTGGAGCGGGCGCGCCGCATCCTCGAGGCCATGGAACAGGCCAAGCGCGAGGGCAAGGGCGCGGTGAGCCTGGACGGCCGGCTCATCGACATCGCCTCCATCCGTCAGGCCCAGGCGCTGGTGGCCAAGGCCGAGCAGATCGAGCGCCTGAAGGCGGGCGCCTGAGCGCATCCGCCCTCGGCGCGGAATCGAAGGGGCGGCCTTCGGGCCGCCCCTCGCCCATCCGGCTGCGGGAGCCTCAGTTTCCCTTCCGGCGGTATTCTTCCGGCATGAAGAAGAGGCTGTCGGTCTGCGACGCGCTCATGTGGCAGTCGGCGCAGAACCGCACCTGATCCGGCGCGTCGACGAGCTGCCCGGCCGGCGTGACCATGGCGTACTTCCAGTCGCCCGTCTCCGGGCTCGTCCCTTCGGGCAGCTTCTCCATGAGGAACAGCGGACCGGGCTGCGCCTTCCCGCCCTTCACCACGAAGCTGTCCTTGGCGAGCACCGCCCCGGCCGGCATGCGTCCGACGTCCTCGTAGCGGCCGTAGGCCTCGGCACCGTCGGGGCTCGCGTAGTTCTGCACGAAGCGGCCGCCGTGGGTGGCGGAGACGTAGGGGCCGGTGGAGAAGCGCGGCCAGGACTGGTAGACCCTGGCCACCTCCAGCCCGGACTTCGCGTAGGCCGCCCGCATGGCGTCCCTCAGGCTCTCGTAGAGGGCCACGGCCTTCGCGTCGTCGACGGTGCCCATGCCCTGCGGTGCACAGGGACTGGCTGGTGCGCAGGGGTTCGCCGCGCACGGACTGGCGGGCGCGCAGGGGTTGGCCGCGGCGCACGGGTTCGTGGCCGGAGCACACGGGTTGGCCGCGGCGCAGGGGTTCGCGGCCGGTGCACAGGGACTGGCCGGAGCACAGGGGTTGTAGCCCTGCGGCCACTTCTTCTTCATCGGTCCGCACGGGCCGGCCGCACAGGGATTCGCGGCGGCGCAGGGATTCACAGCCGGCGCGCAGGGATTGGTCGGCGCGCAGGGGTTCGCCGCCACCACCAGCGGTGCCGCGGCGGCGGGCGCCGCCGCCATGGTCGCCGGCAGGGCGACGAGCCCGGCCCCGAGGACCAGGTGGCAGGCGGTGGAGGCGAGCAGTCGCGTGGTCGTCGGGCGCATGGCGTTCCCTTTCCTCCCGGAGCGAAGACACGAGGGCCGTTCGCGAGACACCGGCGAGTGTGGCATCGCCGCAGGGGGGATGCGACTCACGTCGTGTCACGGTCACGGGAGACGGGTGAAACGTCGGGCGCGACGTTCGGCCCGTTGCCAGCGCCGCAGCTTCGTGGCAAGGGAGGGCCAACCCCAGTCGTGGATCAGGGAGAGCACGTCATGCCCAAGATCGATCGCATGCTCGTCGGTGAGGCCCTCGTGGGCGAGGGCAACGAGGTCGCGCACATCGACCTGATCATGGGTCCGCGCGGTACCCCGGCCGAGGAGGCCTTCGCGCGCACCCTGTGCGACCAGAAGGAAGGCGTGAACGCGCTGCTGGCGGTGCTGGAGCCCAACCTCATGGTCAAGCCCGCCACGGTGATGTTCAACAAGGTCACCATCAAGAACGCCAGGCAGGCCACCCAGATGTTCGGTCCGGCCCAGCGGGCGGTGGCCATGGCGGTGGCCGACTGCGTGGCCGAGGGTGTCATCCCGGTGGACGAGGCCGACGACATCTTCATCTGCGTCGGCGTCTTCATCCACTGGGAGGCGCAGGACGACGCCAAGATCCAGCAGTACAACTACGAAGCCACCAAGCTCGCCATCGAGCGGGCGGTGAATGGCTACCCGCCGGCGGCCAAGGTGGTGGCGCTCAAGGACAGGACCCGCCACCCGTTCCAGGCCGGTTGAGGGGGACGAGCGGCCCCACCTGCGCCGGAGACCGCGCGGCGCCCGCCCGATCTCGACCGGGTCGGAGCGCCGCAGGCGGCGCGGCGGATGGAGCCTCCGCAGGTTCCCGAACCGCCACCGGCTCGGCCCCGACCCGTGGAGACTCCGCCG
>BEIP01000327.1 GCA_002898955.1 bacterium HR39
TCGGCGAGAAGATGGACGATCCGGTGGCCATGTACCTCAACGACGTCTTCACCGTGCCGGCCTCGCTCGCCGGCCTGCCGGCCATCTCGGTGCCGGCCGGACTGGACGGCCAGGGCCTGCCGCTGGGGCTGCAGGTGATCGGCCGGCCGTGGGACGAGACCACCGTGCTGGCGGTGGGCCGGGCCATCGAGCGCGCCGCCGGCTTCGAGGCGCTGCCCTGGGGCATCCGGGAGGAGGCGGCATGAGCTGGGTGATCGAGGGCGAGACCGGCCCCTGGGAGATGGTCTGCGGGCTCGAGATCCACGCCCAGGTGATCTCGAAGTCCAAGCTCTTCTCCGGCGCCTCCACCGCCTTCGGCGCCGAGCCCAACACCCAGGTGTCGCCGGTGGACGCCGGCATGCCCGGCATGCTGCCGGTGATCAACATCTACTGCGTCGAGCAGGCGGTGCGCACCGGGCTCGGCCTGCGGGCGCAGATCAACCTCTTCTCGGTGTTCGAGCGCAAGCAGTACTTCTACCCGGACCTGCCCAACGGCTACCAGATCAGCCAGTACAAGCACCCGCTGGTGGGCCACGGCTCGGTGACCATCGAACTGCCCGACGGCACCACCAAGGAGATCGGCATCACCCGCCTCCACCTCGAGATGGACGCCGGCAAGTCCATCCACGACGTGCTGCCCGACGCGACGCTCATCGACCTCAACCGCTCGGGCATCGCGCTCATGGAGATCGTCACCGACCCGGACATCCGCTCGCCGGAAGAGGCCGTCGCCTTCGTGCGCAAGCTGCGCTCGATCCTGCGATACCTCGGTACCTGCGACGGCAACATGGAGGAGGGCTCGCTGCGGGTGGACGCCAACGTCTCGGTGCGGCCGCTGGGCTCGACCGAATTCGGCACCCGCTGCGAGATCAAGAACGTCAACTCCATGCGCTTCATCGCCAAGGCGATCGAATACGAGGCGCGCCGCCAGGTGGAGATCCTCGAAGCGGGCGGCACCATCGAGCAGGAGACGCGGCTGTTCGACGAGCGGCGCGGCGTCACCCGCCCCATGCGCTCCAAGGAGGAGGCGCACGACTACCGCTACTTCCCCGACCCCGACCTGCTGCCGCTCGAACTCTCCTAGGAGTTCGTCGAGCGCATCCGCGCCTCGCTGCCCGAGCTGCCCGACGAGAAGAAGAAGCGCTTCATGGAGCAGTACGGGCTTCCCACCTACGACGCCGGCGTGCTGGTGGCCGAGAGGGAGGTGGCCGACTGGTTCGAGCAGGCGGCGAAGGGGCGCGATGCCAAGCAGGTGGCCAACTGGGTCATCACCGAGCTGTTCGGGGCGCTCAACCGCGCGGGCCTCGACATCTCGCGCTGCCCGATCCGCCCCGAACAGCTCGGCCGGCTGCTGGATCTCCTGAACGAGGGCAGGCTCTCCGGCCGCCTCGCCAAGGAGGTCTTCGCGATCATGTTCGAGACCGGCCAGGACCCGGACGTGATCGTGGAGGAGCGCGGGCTCGTCCAGGTCACCGACGCGGCGGCGCTCGAGCCGGTGGTGGAGGAGGTGATCCCCGCCAACCCGAAGCAGATCGAGAACTACCGCAAGAACCCGAAGGTGATCGGCTGGTTCGTGGGACAGGTCATGCGCGCCACCGGCGGCAGGGCCAATCCGCAGCTCGTGAAGGAGCTGCTCGAGAAGAAGCTCGACGAGGTGGTCGGCGGATCGTGAGCCGCAATCCGACGGACGCCACCTTCGGCCGCAGCGCGCATCCCGCATCCCGCGCGCGCACCCTTCCGCTCTTCGCCATCCCCTTCCCCGCCTTCGACCCGGTGGCGATCCGGCTGGGGCCGCTCGCGATCCGCTGGTACGCACTGGCCTATCTCGCCGGGCTGGTGCTGGGCTGGCTGCTGGCCAAACGCCTCGTGCGGCGGCCGGGCTGGTCGCTCACCCCGGAGTTCGTCGACGACTTCCTGTTCCACGCCACCCTCGGCGTGGTGCTGGGCGGGCGGCTCGGCTACGTGCTGTTCTACAACCTGCCCTACTACGTCGAACACCCGCTCGAGGTCTTCATGGTCTGGCGCGGCGGCATGTCCTTCCACGGCGGGCTGCTGGGCGTCGCCGTCGCCGCGCTGTGGGCCGCGCGCAGGTGGAGGGTGCCGGCCATCGAGGTGTTCGACCTGGCGGCCGCGGTGGCGCCGCTGGGGCTGTTCTTCGGGCGCATCGCCAATTTCGTCAACGGCGAGCTGTGGGGACGGCCCACCGACGTGCCCTGGGCGGTGGTCTTCCCGAATGCCGGCGACGTCCCGCGCCATCCGAGCCAGCTCTACGAGGCGGCACTCGAGGGCCTGGTGCTGTTCGCGGTCGTGCAGGCCTTAGCCTGGCGCATCGACGGATCGAAGGCGCGCGGGCTGCTCTCGGGCATCTTCCTCACCGGCTACGCCCTCGCGCGGATCTTCGTCGAATTCTTCCGCGAGCCCGATCCGCAGCTCGGCTATCTCCTCGGCTTCCTCACCATGGGCCAGATCCTCTCGCTGCCGCTTCTGGTGGCGGGGGTGCTGCTGATCCGCCACGCGCGGGGAGGTGCGGGATGAGTTCCGCGCTGGCCGGACGGCTGCGGCGCATGCTGCAGGCGACGGGGCCGGTGGACGTGGCCCGCTTCATGGCGCTGTGCGCGGCGGCGCGCGAGGGCGGGTACTACGAGCGGGAAGAGACCATCGGCGCTGCCGGCGACTTCGTCACCGCTCCCGAGATCTCGCAGATCTTCGGGGAGATGGCGGGGGCCGCCCTCGCCGCCTTCTGGCAGGCGCGCGGCGGCGGACCGGTGCGCATCGTCGAGCTCGGACCGGGCCGCGGCACGCTCATGGCCGATCTGTGGCGTGCTGCCCGGGCGCTTCCCGCCTTTCCGGCCGCGGTGCGCGAGGTGGTGCTGGTGGAGACCAGCCGCCGGCTGCGGGCGCTGCAGGCGCAGCGGCTTGCGCACCTGCCGATCCGCCACGTGGACTCGGTGGAGGAGATCCCGGACGACCTGCCGCTCCTCGTGATCGCCAACGAGTTCTTCGACGCCCTGCCGGTGCGCCAG
>BEIP01000328.1 GCA_002898955.1 bacterium HR39
GAAGACCAGCTCGCCGGCCATGGCGCGGCGGGTGATCTCCGCGACCCGCTCGCCGACGCCGGCCTCGCGGGCGAGCTCGTCGACGCACTCGACGGTGATGGCCGTGCTGTCCATGTCGCACACCAGAAGCCGCTTGCGGCGTCCTTCCGCCGGAAGCAGCGCCGAATCGAGCGGCAGGCCGGCGAGGCGTTCGCCGACGCGGGCGCGGATCTCCGCCGCGTCCCCGGTGCGCACGGCGAACTCGACGGCACGGCCCGGGGCCAGCTCGCGCGGCGGCGATCCGCACAGCCGCTCCAGATCGTAGAGGAGATCGGATGCGAGCGGCGCCGTCCCGGCGGGCGGCGCCACGACGACCAGCACGGAGTCGGACACGGAGCGGAGATCCCGCGTGAAGAGGGTGGACGTCCCGGTTCTCCTCCTAGGCGGCACCACGGCGAGCGGCAAGACGGCGCTCTCGCTGCAGCTTGCCGCGGCGACCGGCGCCATGGTGGTGAACGCCGACGCCCAGCAGCTCTACCGCGACCTGCCGATCCTCACGGCCCGTCCCACCCCCGAGGAGGAGGCGCAGGCCGAACACCGCCTGTTCGGGATCCTGGGGCCGGAGGAGGAGACCACGGCGGGGCGCTGGCTGGAGCTGGTGCTGCCGGTGCTGGAAGAGGCCGGGGCGCGCGGGGTACCGGTGATCCTGGTGGGCGGCACCGGCCTCTACCTGCTGCGCCTTCTGGGTGGCCTCGCGCCGGTGCCGCCGGTTCCCGAAGAGGTGCGCCGGCGCTGGCGGGAGGATCCGCGGCCCGCACCCGAGCTCCACGCCGAACTGGCCCGCCGCGACCCCGCCACGGCGGCGCGCCTTCGCCCGAACGACCGCCAGCGGATCCTGCGTGCGCTCGAGGTGATCGAGGGCACCGGCCGGCCGCTTCTGGACTGGCAGCGCGAGACCCGTCCACCCGTCACCTTCGCGCGGCTTCGCGGCATCGCCCTGCTGCCGCCGCGCGATCGGCTGCGGGAGCGCATCGAGCGGCGGCTCGACGCCATGCTGGGCGCCGGCATGCTGGAGGAGATCCGCGCCCTCGCCGCCCGCATCCCGCATCTGCGCCGCCTGCCCCTGGCCCGCCTGCACGGACTGCGCGAGTTCCTCGATCACCTCGAGGGTCGCACCACGCTGGAGGCGGCGCGCGAGCGCACGGTGATCGTCACGCGGCAGTACGCCAAGCGCCAGTCCACCTTCTTCCGCCACCAGCTCCCGGTCTGCACGCCGGTGGAGACCTTCGGCGAGGCGGTGCCGCAGGCTCTGGTGGAGGAGCTGCGGGCGTTCCTCGGAGGCGGGGCGGCTTCCGCGGGATTGTCCGGTCGCCGCGAGGTGGCCGGCAGGTGAAAAAGGAGGGGCGGGTCGCAGAAGGCCGCGGGGGCACTCCCGCGACCCGTCCCCTGTGACCGGGACTCGAGGCTGCCGGTTTCCTGCCGGCGCCGCCAATGTGATCGGGGCACCTTAAGAAAGGATGAACGCGAGCTTTCTTCCGCCCGAAGACGCATTCCGATATGCAGGAGCCGCCGCCGGCCGGCGGCTGGCGGCCCGTTGGGCCACACCCATATTGCGGCCATGAACCCGCGTACCCACCCCGCCGGCGCCCCGCCTCCACCGGCCGCGCGCATCGCGCGGCTGCTCGCACCGCGCCTGTGGCCGGCCGATCCCGCCCTGCGGCTGCGGGTGGTGGCGGCGCTCGCGGCCCTGCTCGCCGCCAAGCTGGTCGCCATCACCGTCCCCTTCTGGTTCAAGGGCGCGGTGGACGAGCTGTCGGCGCCGGCACCGATGGCGGGTCTCGCCGTGGCGCTGGTGGTGGCCTATGCGCTCGCCCGGCTGCTCGCCGCCGGCTTCGACGAGCTGCGCGATGCCATCTTCGCCCGCGTCGCCGAGCGGGCCGGGCGCACCCTCGCGCGCGAGGTCTACGAGCATCTCTTCCGCCTGTCGCTGCGCTTCCATCTCGACAAGCGCACCGGCGAGCTGGCCCGGGCGGTGGACCGCGGCGTCCAGTCCGTCACCTTCCTGCTCGGCTCGGTGCTCTTCGGGCTGGTCCCCACCCTGCTGGAATTCGCCCTCGTGCTGGCGGTGCTGCTGTGGAACTATCCGCCCGCCTGGGCGCTCTCGGTCTTCCTCACCATCGCCGCCTACGCCGGCTTCACCCTCGCGGTGACCGAGTGGCGCACGCAGTTCCGCCGCGAGATGAACCGGCGCCAGAACGAGTTCTCCGCCACCGCCGTGGACGGGCTGGTCAACTACGAGGTGGTCAAGGCCTTCGGCAACGAGCGGCTCGAGGTGGCGCGGCTGGATCGCAGCCTCGCGGCCTACGAGGATGCCGCGGTGCGCTCGGAGGTCTCGCTGGCCGTGCTCAATGCCGGCCAGGCCGCCATCATCGGCATCGGCATGGCGGTGCTCATGCTGCTCGCCGCCCACGGCGTGCTGGACGGCAGCCGCACGGTGGGCGATGTGGTGCTGGTCAACGCCTTCCTGCTGCAGCTCTACCGTCCGCTCGACTTCCTCGGCGTCATCTACCGCCAGCTCCGCCAGGCGATGACCGACCTCGAACACATCCACCGGCTGCTGCACGAGGAGCCGGAGGTGCACGATCCGCCGGGCGCGCGGCCGCTCGTGCTGCGCGAGGGCGGACGGGTCGTCTTCGAGCACGTCCACTTCGCCTACGATCCGCGCCGGCCGATCCTCGGAGGCGTCTCCTTCGAGATCGCGCCGGGTCGCAGGCTTGCAGTGGTGGGTCCCTCGGGGGCCGGCAAGTCCACCATCGTGCGGCTGCTGTTCCGCTTCTACGATCCCGTGCGCGGCCGCATCCTGATCGACGGACAGGACATCCGCACCGTCACCCAGGAGTCGCTGCGGGCGGTGCTGGGGCTGGTGCCACAGGATACGGTGCTGTTCAACGACACCATTGCCGCCAACATCGCCTACGGCCGGCCCGGCGCGTCCATGGAAGAGATCCGCCGCGCCGCCCGGATCGCCCAGCTCGATGCGTTCATCGAGGGTCTGCCCGACGGCTACGACACGCTGGTGGGC
>BEIP01000329.1 GCA_002898955.1 bacterium HR39
CACGCAGCGCACGGCGGGATCGCGGTCCAGATCCGCGAAGGTGTCGGTGAGTTCGGCGATCAGGGCGTCGTCGAAGGCATTGTGGCGTTCCGGGCGGTCCAGCACCACCAGCGCCAGCGGTCCCTCCCGCTCGATGCGCACGCAGCCCGCGCCCGCCGTCATGGCTCCCGCTCCCCTCGCGACGGCCGCACGTCCCGCGGCCGGCGGGACGCTAGGAACCCGCGCGCGTGCGGTCAACGGCCGCTTCCCTCCCGCCGCCGGCCCGCTGCGGGTGGCTGTGGTCGACGCGCGTGCTACCCTGCGGACGCACGCGCCACGGAAATTCTGCGGATGACCACCGGCGAGCTGCATCCCGTCCATCCCGAACCCGACCTCGTGCAGCGCGCGGCCGTGGCCAGCGTCGCGACGGCGCTCGTGATCGCCGGCCTCAAGCTCGCCGGTGCGCTGGTGACGGGCTCGATGGCGCTGCTCGCCTCGCTCGCCGACAGCGTCGCCGACCTCGCGGCCTCGGCCATCACCCTGCTCTCGGTGCGCATCGCCGCCCAGCCGCCGGACCGCCACCACCGCTTCGGCCACGGCAAGGCCGAGGCGCTCGCGGCCATCGCCCAGGGGACGCTGGTTGCCGGCGCCACCCTGCTGCTCGCGGTGGAGGCGGTGCGGCGGCTCCTGGAGCCGCGCCCGCCGGAGGTGCCCGGCGTGGGCGTGTCGGTGATGCTCGCCAGCATGGCCCTCACGGTGGCACTGATCGCCTACCAGCGGCGGGTGGTGCGCCGCACCGGCTCGCGCGCCATCGACGCCGACAGCCTGCACTACCGCACCGATCTGCTCTCGAACGGCGTGGTGCTGGCGGCGCTGCTCGCGGCGCAGGCGGGATTCCCGGCGTGGCTCGATCCGCTGGTGGCGCTCGGCATCGCCGCCTGGCTGTTCCACGGCTCCTGGCGGATCGTGCGCGGTGCGGTGGACGAACTCATGGACCGCGAGCTGCCTCCGGACGTGCGCGAGCGCGTCCTCGCGGTGGTGTGGGGCTTCCCCGAGGTGCGCGGCGTGCACGACCTGCGCACGCGCAGGAGCGGTCACGTGATCTTCGTGGAGATGCACGCGGAGTTCGATCCCGACATGCCGCTGCGCGAGGCCCACGCCGTCACCGAGCGGATCGAGACGGCGGTGCGTCGTGAGCTGCCGGGGGCGGTGGTGGTGATCCACCAGGAGCCGGCCGGGCTGCCGCACGCGAAGCTGGACCGCCTCATCGCCCGCCAGGAGGGGTGAGGCGGGCCGCGCCGGCGGCACGCCCCGCCCCTTCCCCCACGCGCGACGCTGTGGCACAGGGAGGCGCGCGGTTCGGGGGAGGACGTCATGGCACCGAAGAACAGGGTCATCATCACCTGCGCCATCACCGGCTCCATCCACACGCCCAGCATGTCGCCGTACCTGCCGGTGACCCCGGAGCAGATCGCCGACGAGGCGGTGAAGGCGGCGGAAGCCGGTGCGGCCATCGTGCACCTGCACGCGCGCGATCCGCAGACGGGCCGGCCCGACCAGTCGCCCGAGGCCTTCGCCCGTTTCCTGCCGGTCATCAAGCAGCGCTGCGACGTGGTGATCAACATCACCACCGGCGGTGCTCCGCACATGACGGTGGAGGAGCGCGTGCTGCCGGCCAAGGTCTTCGCGCCGGAGGTCGCCTCGCTCAACATGGGGTCGATGAACTTCGGCCTGTTCCCCATGCTCGAGCGCTACAGGGAATTCAGGTACGACTGGGAGCGTGCGCATCTCGAACGATCACGCGATCTGGTCTTCAAGAACACATTCCGCGACATCGAGTACATCCTGAAGACCTGCGCCGACAACGGCACGCGCTTCGAGTTCGAGTGCTACGACATCGGCCACCTCTATAACCTCGCCCACTTCCTCGACCGCGGGCTGGTGCAGCCGCCGCTGTTCGTCCAGTCGGTGTTCGGCATCCTGGGCGGCATCGGCACCCACCCCGAGGATGTGATGCACATGAAGCGCACCGCCGACCGGCTGTTCGGCGATGCCTACCGCTGGTCGGTGCTGGGCGCCGGCCGCCACCAGATGCGCATCGCCGCCATGGCCGCCGCCATGGGCGGCAACGTCCGCGTGGGGCTCGAGGACAGCCTGTGGATCGGCCCCGGACAGCTCGCGACGAGCAACGCCGAGCAGGTCCGCAGGGTGCGCCAGATCATCGAGGGGCTCGGGCTCGAGGTCGCCACCCCGGCCGACGCGCGCGAGATCCTGCAGCTCAAGGGGGCGGACCGGGTCAACTTCTGAACGGGGGCCCGGGCGTGCAGCGTTCCGGCGGCGGGATGACCGCGCCGGTGCTCCCGACCCACGACCGGCCGCTCGCCGGCATGGGCCTGATGGCGCTCGGGGTGGGGCTGCTCACCCTCATGGACGGCACCGGCAAGCTGCTGGTGCACGAGCTGCCGCTGGTCGAGGTCGTCTGGGCCCGCTACGCCTTCAACCTGCTGGCGCTGCTTGTGGTGATGCGCCTGCGCGGGCGCCGGCTGGTGCCGAGCCGGCGGCTCCCGCTGCAGATCGCCCGCGGCATCGGCATGGTGCTGGCCACGGCCGCCATGTTCCTGTCCCTGTCGCTCCTGCCCATGGCCGAGACCTACGCCGTGGGCTTCACCTCGCCCATCGTGGTGGCGCTGCTCGCCGGGCCGCTGCTCGGCGAGCGGGTGGACCGCTGGCGCTGGCTCGCGGCGCTCGGGGGATTCCTCGGCGTGCTGGTGGTGCTGCGGCCGGGAAGCGGGGTGTTCGGCGCGGCCGCCCTCGCCCCGCTCGCCATGGCCTTCTTCTTCGCCCTCTACCAGCTCGCGACCCGCGTGCTCGGCCGCTTCGACCCGGCCGAGACCACCATGTTCCACTCGGTGTGGATCGGCACGGTGGTGGTGCTGCCGCTCCTGCCCGCGGTGTGGGTGTGGCCGGATATCCGCCAGCTGCTGCTCATGGCGCTCATGGGCGTTCTGGGCCTTTCCAGCCATCTGTGCATGATCCGCGCCTTCGCCCTCGCCCCGGCCTCGCTGGTCTCGCCGCTGGTCTA
>BEIP01000330.1 GCA_002898955.1 bacterium HR39
GGCAAGGGCGCCGGCCGGCCGTGCGCACGGGCCGGGCGATCCCCATTTACGGTAGCGGGAAGCGGCGGCAGGCTTGCCGCCGGCGGGATGTCGACAGCTGCGGGAGCCACCGGCGATGGCCGCCGAGGAACGGCAGGGGATCGAGAAGGACTGGGCGCTGGCGGTGAAGGGCGATCGCGACGCCTTCAACCGCGTCGTCGATCCGCTGGTGCCCGAGCTGATCGAGGCGGCGCGTCACGAGCTCGCCTTCTTCGTCGAGACCGGCGATCTGCCGGCGGACGCCACCACTCCGGAGGAGGTGGTGGGCGAGGTGATGCTGCGCGCCTGGCGCAACCGCCGGCGGCGACTGCTCCGGGTTTCCGTCGAGGCATGGCTGCTGGCCATCCTCTACCGGGTGATCGACGAGACGGTCCACGCCGAGCGTCGCCGGCGCGAACTGGCCGAGACGGCCCGCGACATGCACCCGGAGGTGCCGCCGCTCGAGGACGAGGACGCGTTCTGGGAGTGGTTCCAGCCCGAGGACCTGCCGGTGGCGGAACCGCTGATACCCGAACCGGCGCCCGATCCCGAGACGGTGACGGAGACGCTGGAGGCGCGCCCGCGGGTGCTGGCCACCACCGCGCGGCGGGCGCTGATGATGCACCGGCGTCACCGGCTCGCGGTGAAGGAGATCGCGGCGGTGCTGCGCAGGCCCGTCGGCGAGACGGTGGAGATCATCCGCGAGGCGGCGCGGCGGGTGCGCGAGCAGAAGGCGAAGGGCTGAGGCACGCATGTTCCCGATCGACAGCGCGGTGCCCATCCGCCAGCCGCCGGTGGTGGTCTGGACACTGCTGCTGCTCAACGCCGCCTTCTTCCTCTACGAACTGTCGCTCACGCCCGAGGAACTGCAGGCCTTCCTCCACCGCTGGGCGCTGGTGCCGGCGCGCTACTTCGTGCCGGGCTGGGCGGAGGCCGCCGGGCTCGACCGCAGCCCCCTGCCCTTCCTCACCAACACCTTCCTGCACGGCGGCTGGTTCCACATCATCTCCAACATGTGGACGCTGTGGATCTTCGGCCCGGCGGTCGAGGACCGCATGGGCAGCGGCCGGTTCGTGGCCTTCTACCTGCTCTGCGGCATCGGCGCCAGCCTCGCCCACGCGCTGGTGAACTGGAACAGCCCCATTCCCGCACTGGGTGCGTCCGGCGCGATCGCCGGCGTCATCGGCGCCTACATGCGGCTGTTCCCGCTCTCGCGGCTCATCGTCATGGTGCCGATCGGCTTCATCCCGTTCTTCTTCGAGATGCCGGCGGCCATCTTCGCCTTCGTCTGGTTCCTCACCCAGGTGGTGCAGGGCGTGGGCGCGCTGTTCGCCCCGGCGGTGGGCGGCGGCGTGGCCTGGTGGGCGCACATCGGCGGCTTCGTGGTGGGCTTCGTGCTGGTGCCGTGGATCCACCGGCGGCGTCGGCTGCGGGCCTGGTATGCGGACGAGGGCAAGCTGGGCTTCTCGCCCGACGGAACGCGCAGGAGACGGACGGCGTGACCATCTTCGACATCTTCTTCCTGTTCTTCATGATCTCGGCCCTGCAGCCGGTGCTGCAGCAGCGCATGCTGGAGGCCATGCGCACGCGCAAGATCGCCCAGATCGAGCGCGAGCGCGGCTCGCGGGTGATCACCATGATCCACCGCCAGGAGACCATGCGTCTTCTCGGCTTCCCGGTGATGCGCTTCATCGACATCCACGACTCCGAGGCGATCATCCGCGCCATCCAGATGACGGACCGCAACGTCCCCATCGACCTGATCATCCACACCCCCGGCGGGCTGGTGCTGGCGGCGCTGCAGATCGCCCGGGCGCTCAAGCGCCATCCGGCGAAGACCACCGTCTTCGTGCCGCACTATGCCATGTCCGGCGGCACGCTGATCGCGCTGGCGGCCGACGAGATCGTCATGTGCGAGCATTCGGTGCTCGGACCGGTGGATCCGCAGGTGAACCAGTGGCCGGCCGCCTCCATCGTGCGCGCCGCCGAGTCGAAGCCGGTCGAGCACGTGGAGGACCGCACGCTGATCCTCGCCGACGTCTCGCGCAAGGCCATCGTCCAGGTGCAGACGGCGGTGGAGGAGCTGCTCGACGGCAAGATGCCGAAGGAGAAGGCCAAGGAGGTGGCGGCGCTGCTCGCGCAGGGCACCTGGACCCACGACTATCCGATCACGCCGGAGCAGGCGCGCGAGCTCGGCCTCCCCGTCTCCACCGACATGCCCGAGGCCGTGCTCGAGCTCATGAGCCTCTACCCGCAGCCGGTGCGCATGCAGCCCGGCGGGGTCGAATACATTCCCGAGCCGCGCCACGGCGGCGGCATGCCCGGCCGCTTCGAACGCGAGGCGTGAGGGAGCGGGCGGTCCATCCCGGCGCTTGATCGCGTCCGTGGGCCGTGGCACGCGGAAGCCGGATGACGCGGCGGGAGGCGACCATGGAGGGCACGATCGCGGAGCTGGTGGCGCGGGCCGACCCGCAGGCCGTGGCCTTCACCGCACCGGAGCGCGCGCCGCTCACCTATGCGGGCCTGCGGGCGCAGATCGCGCGCACGGCGGAGATGCTGGCGCGGGCGGGCGTCGGTCCGGCCGATCGGGTCGCCATCGTGCTGCCCAACGGTCCCGAGGCGGCTTCCGCCTTCGTCTCCATCGCCCCGGCCGCCGCCACCGCACCCCTCAATCCCGCCTACCGCGAGGAGGAATTCGACTTCTACCTCGCCGATCTCGAAGCGCGGGCGCTGGTGGTGCGCGAAGGCGACGACCCGCCGGCCGTGGCGGTGGCACGCCGGCGCGGCATTGCGGTGCTGCGTCTTCGGGTGGAGCCGGGAGCGCCGGCCGGCACCTTCACCCTCGAGCCCGAGAGCGCGGCCGGTCCGGCCCGAACGCCCGCCTTCGCCGCAGGCGAGGACGTGGCGCTTCTGCTCCACACCTCCGGCACCACCTCGCGGCCCAAGCTCGTGCCGCTTTTGCACCGCAACCTGCTGGCCTCGGCCCGCCACATCGCCGACACGCTGCGGCTCTCGCCCGCCGACCGCTGCCTGCAGATCATG
>BEIP01000331.1 GCA_002898955.1 bacterium HR39
CGTGGGCGAGCCGCTGCAGCGTGGCGAGCTCCCGCCCGCGCAGCCCGACGCCGCCCTCCGGCATCCACACCGCCTGGTCCCAGTGGAGGATGCCGAGCGCCGCCTCGATCTCGAAGATGCGGCGGAAGCGCTCCGCCAGCCGCTCATACGCCCGCGACACCGCGCGCCTCCCGCGCGGCGGGCGCGACCAGCCGGTGCTGCCAGCGCCACCACGTCATCCAGCCGGCGGCCGCCACGTGGGCGAGATAGAAGACGGCGATGGCCTGGTGGACCACCTGCATCCACGCCGGCCATTCGGCTAGGATGGCCCAGCCGGCGAAGAGCATCGCCACGATGCCGCTCGCCGCCGCCCCGGTGGCGATGCGGCCGGCCGGATGTCCGCGTCCGCGGGCGACGACGGCGAACACCACAGCCATCAGCACGGCGAAGAGGGCCCAGATCCGGTGCATCATGTGCACGTGGACCTGCGGGTCGGCCATGTCCGGCCACAGCCGCCCCTCGCACAGGGGCCAGTCGGAACAGGCGAGGTTCGTGCCGGTCTTGGCCACCACCGCGGCGGTGGCGAAGGCCACGATCCCGACCAGCCAGGTGGCGACCGCGAGGCCCAGCACGGTGCGGTCGCGCACACCGTGCTCCTCCGCGGGACGGTGGAGGGCGATGCCGAGCAGCACGGTGAGCAGGGTCGAGGCCGTGATCAGATGCACCGCCACGGACCACGGGCTGTTCCGGTCGAGCACGGTGACGCCGCCGAGCACCGCCTGCACCAGAAGCAGCAGGATGGCGAGGATGCCGAGCACCCGCAGCTCCGCATGCTCCCGGCCGGCACGCAGGGCGAGGATGCCGACGAGCAGCACCAGCGGCCCGAGGATCACGCCGGCGATCAGCCGGTGCACCCACTCGAGCATGACCTGGTAGTAGGCGTAGCCCGCCTCGGCCGGGATGTCGCCGGGAAGCGGCACCAGATGTCCGTAGCAGGTGGGCCAGTCCGGGCACGACAGACCGGAATCCGTGGCCCGCACCGCGGCGCCGAGCACGACCAGCGCGACGGTGAGGGCGGCGGCCACAGCAGCCGCGATGCGATGCGCGCGCACCGCCTCACTCTCCCTCTTGCGAACGTCCGCGCGAGAAGCCGTAGGCCAGATAGACGGCGAGCAGTCCCGCGGCCAGACCGAACCAGGTGATGGCATAGCCGAGATGTCGGTCGGGCAGGTCCACCCGCACCGGCTCCACCCGTGCCAGCACCTCGGGCGGTTCGGCGCTCTGGGCCACGATCACGAGCGGGACCACGGCGCGTCCGACCAAATGCCGCAGGGTCACGGGATCGAGGAGGTAGAGGCGCCGCGCGCCCGGATCGTTCTCGGGCGTGAAGGGACCGGCCCGGTCGAAGCGGTGATCGCGCAGCACGCCGGTGATCTCCGCCTGCACCGCGCGGCGCAGTGCCGGCGGCTCGTGCGGCGGCAGGAGCTCCTGCGGCAGGAAGCCGCGATCCACCAGCACCACCGCCCCGTCCGGGAGCTCCAGCGGCGTGAGCAGCCGGGCCCCGACCACACCGTCGCGCGATTCGACCCGATAGGCGAAGTTCCGCGAGGCGAGCAGGCGTCCGCGCACCCGCACCGGATGCCAGTCGCGGGCGGCGGGGTCTTCCGCCAGACCGTCGAGCACGATGGGCGGTGCCGCGAGACCGGCCTCCGCCCGCGCGATCAGCTCCCGCTTCCACTGGAGCCGCTGGAGCTGCCACACGCCGAGGCCCGCCAACACCAGTACGCCCACCAGCGTGAAGAGGGTGGGCAGAAGCCCCGGCGCGAAGCGCCTATTCCGCATGCCCGAAGTCGTGGCGGCGGTGGCGGTACTGGGCGCCCACCAGCCAGCCCTTGAGCGGGCGCATGAGCGCCAGCGTCAGCACCAGCGCGAGCGGCAGCCACACCAGCAGGTGCAGCCGGATGGGCCAGCCGTATTTCACCTCGACGAAGAGGGCGAGACCGACCACCACGAAGCCGACGATCAGGATGACGAACGCCACCGGGCCGTCCCCGGCGTCCTGTGCGGAGAGATCCAGCCCGCACATTTCGCAGCGCGGCGCGATCTTCAGGAATCCAGCGAACAGCCGGCCGCGCCCGCAGCGCGGGCAACGGCCGGCCATCGCCGAACGGATGGGAGAGGCGTTCTCCGTCACCTCACTGCACCGGCGTGACGGTGAAGTGCAGGCTGCCGCCCCACCAGTAGACGAAGGTGAAGAGGAACAGCCAGACCACGTCGACGAAGTGCCAGTACCAGGCCGCCGCCTCGAGGCCGACGTGCTGCTCCGGCGTGAAGTCGTTCTTCCAGGCCCGGTACGCGCACACGATCAGGAAGACCGTACCGATCTGCACGTGCAGGCCGTGGAAACCGGTGGCCATGTAGAAGGCCGAGCCGAAGATGCCGTCGGCGAGGTCGAATCCCTGATGGACGATCGCGTGGATGTACTCGTAGCCCTGGAAGAAGGTGAAGGTCAGGCCCAGCAGCACCGTGAGGACCAGCGCCTTGAAGCCGGTGCGGTTGTCACCGTGGCGGATCGCGTGGTGCGCCCAGGTGACCGTGGCGCCCGAAGTCAGCAGGATCAGAGTGTTGAGGAAGGGAATCTCCCATGTGGGGACCGGCTCGACTCCCTCGGGCGGCCAGGAGACCGGGAAGGTCTCAGGCGGCACCAGCGCGCCCCAGAACCACGCCCAGAAGAACGCGAAGAAGAAGAAGACTTCCGAGGTGATGAACAGCGCCATGCCGAGGCGCAGGCCGTGGGAGACCTGCAGGGTGTGATGACCCTCGCGGGATTCCCGCAGCACGTCCCGCCACCACCCGACCATGGTGACGCCGATCAGGGCCGCGCCGATCCAGAACAGCCACGGCCCCGCCGCCATGTCGTGCATCCACAGCGCCGCCCCGGCCGTGAACAGCACGCCCGCGATCGAGCCCGTGAGCGGCCACGGGCTCGGCTCCACCAGGTGGAAGGGATGCTCCACCGTCTCGCTCACCGTCTCC
>BEIP01000332.1 GCA_002898955.1 bacterium HR39
CCCCGGGCCTCCACCGCCGCCGGCCCGCCGGTGGCGCGGGCGAGCAGCACGCCGCCGCGCGCCTCCACCTCCACCGCGTCGTCCGCCACCAGATACGCTCCGGCCTGCAGCAGGCGCAGCACCAGCATCGATTTGCCGCTTCCCGACGGCCCGCGCAGCAGCAGGCCCCGTTCCAGCCAGCGCACGCAGCTCGCGTGCAGGCGCAGGCGTCCGGCGGAAGCCTCAGGCGGCGCGGCTCTGGCGCCGTCCGGCGGCGAGGAGCTCGAGGACACGCTCGGGCGACTCCGCGTGGCGCAGCGCCTCGCGCAGCTCCGGATCGCGCAGGGCGCGGGCGAGCTTCGCGAGGATGCGCAGGTGTTCGGCGCTGCTGGTCGCCACCGGAGCGAGCAGCAGGAAGATCAGGTCCACGGGCTCCTCGTCGAGGGCGTCGAAGTCCACCCCCTTCACCAGACGGACGAAGGCGCCGACCAGATCGTCGATGCTCTCCACCCGCGCGTGGGGGATGGCGATGCCTTCGCCGATGGCGGTGGATCCGAGCTTCTCGCGCTCCAGCAGGGCCTCCAGGATCGCCTCCGCATCGACCCCGAGATCGCGCGCCACCAGTTCCGCAAGCTCCCTCAGGAGCTGGCGCTTGCTCGTGGCCTCGACGTCGAGGGCGATGCGCCCGGGCGTGAAGAGTTCGGCCAGATCGGGCATCCGCGTCGACTCCTTGCCGGTCCGCCGCCGGCCGTCCGGCGCCGCGGACCTCGAGTCGGGTCGCCCAACCGCTGCGGGCTGCGGTCGGCCCGGCTCTTCGAAACGGCGCCATCTAGGCGTGCCGTCCGGCCCAGTCAAGCACCCGGCGCGATCCGTACGCATCCGGCGCACACCGCCTCACGACGCCCCGAGGCGCCGCCCCGGCGCCAGGAGCTCGGGATCGCACAGCAGGTGCAGGATGGCGGGCCGACCGCTCGCGCGGGCCTCCCGGTACGCGTCGGCGAAGTCCTCCGTGCGCTCGACCCGCGCGCCGAAGCCGCCCATGGCCCGGGCCAGCGCCGCGAAGTCGGGGTTGACCAAGCGGCTTCCCGAGGGCCGGCCGGGAAAGTGGCGCTCCTGGTGCATGCGGATGGTGCCGTAGGAGCCGTTGTCCGCCACCAGCAGCACGAGGCGCGCGTCCTCCTGCACGGCGGTGGCGAACTCCTGGATGGTCATCTGGGCGTCCCCGTCGCCGGCGATGGCCACCACCTCCCGCTCCGGATGGCACACCGCCGCCGCCACCGCCGCCGGCAGGGCGTAGCCCATGGAGCCGGAGCGGGGGGCGAGCTGGCTGCGGTAGTGGCGGAAGTGCAGGAAGCGGTGCACCCAGACGGAGAAATTGCCCGCGCCGCTCGCAACGATGGCGTCCTCCGCCATCAGCCGGCCGAGCTCGGCCAGGGCGAGGCCGAGGTCGACGCCGCGCCGCGCCTCCGGCTCGGGGGTCTTCCACGCCCGGTTCGCCTCGTGCAGCCGGCGGGTGTCTTCGGCCCACGGGCGCTCCGCCGGCGGCGGGCATTCCACCAGCCGCTCGAGGAAGGCGGTGCTGCCCGCCACCACGGCGAGCTCCGGACGGAACACCCGGCCGAGCTCGGCGGGGTCGGGATGGACGTGGACGAGGGGCTGGGCCGGCACCGGCGCGAGGATGGTGGCGTAGTCGCCGGCCGTCTTCTCGTCGATGCGCGTCCCCACCACGAGGAGCAGATCGCTCTCCTCCACCCACCGCCGCAGGTGCGGCGCCGCGCCGATCCCGAGATCGCCGACGTAGCAGGGGTGGAGATTGTCGAAATGGTCCTGGCAGCGGAAGGCCGTGGCGACCGGCACCTCCCACGCCTGCGCGAAGTGTTCGGCCGCCACCTTGGCGCCGGTGGTCCAGTCGCTGCCCCCGAGCAGCAGGAGCGGCCGGCGGGCGCCGGCGAGGCGCCCGGCCACGTGGCGGACCACCGCCGGGTCGGGCAGCGGCTGCACGTGGGGCGGCGGCGGCAGCGCCGGCGCATCGCTCGCGGCGAACAGCACGTCCTCCGGGAAGACCAGCACCACCGGGCCGGGCCGGCCGCTGCGGGCGAGGTGGACGGCCCGGTCGACATATTCGGGGATGCGGGCGGTGTCGTCGACGACGAACAGCGCCTTGGCGAAGCCGGCCAGGGTGCGGTGCCAGGGCACTTCCTGGAAGGCCTCGCGGTCGCGCACGGCCCGCTCCACGTCGCCCACGCAGAGCAGCATGGGCGTGTCGTCCTGACGGGCCACGTGGAGGCCGGCGCAGGCGTTGGCGGCGCCGGGGCCGCGGGTGACGAAGGCGACGCCGGGACGCCCGGTGAGCTTGCCCCAGGCCTCCGCCATCATCGCCACGCCGCCCTCCTGGCGGCCGGTCACGAGGCGGATGTCGGGACGCCCGTACAGGGCGTCCAGCACCGGCAGGAAACTCTCGCCGGGGACCTGGAAGATGCACTCGACGCCGTTGTGGGCGAGCTGATCGACGACGACGTGGCCGCCGTGCCGGGTCATGGACCGCCTCCCCCGCTCGTCGGGCGGCGGGATGCTGCCTCAGCGCGGCGGCAGGCGCAACGCGCCGTCGAGCCGCACCACGCAGCCGTTGAGCATGACGTTGCCGCAGATGTGGCGCACGAGATCCGCGAACTCCTCCGGCTGGCCGAAGCGCCGCGGGAAGGGGACGCTGGCGGCGAGGGACTGCTGCACCTTCTCGGGCATGTTCAGCAGCATGGGCGTGGCGAAGAGGCCCGGGGCGACGGCCACCACCCGGATGCCGTGGGCGGCCAGCTCGCGGGCGGCCGGCAGGGTCAGGGAGGCGATGCCGCCCTTGGAGGCGCTGTAGGCCGCCTGGCCGATCTGGCCCTCGAAGGCCGCCACCGAGGAGACGTTGACGATCACCCCGCGCCCGCCGTCGGCCAGCGGCTCGAGCCGGCTCATGGCCGCCGCGGCGAGGCGCACCATGCTGAAGGCGCCGCTCAGATTCACCCGCACCACCTGCTCG
>BEIP01000333.1 GCA_002898955.1 bacterium HR39
GGGCCTCCGGCGCTTCCGGTTCCGGCGCCCGCGCCGCCGCATCGGCGGCCGGTGCGGCCACCTCCCGCTCTTCGGCGCCGTCCTCCCTCGCCGCGGCCGCCGCGCTGCGGGCGAGGGACGCAGCGGGAGAGGGGGCCGGCTGCGGCGCCTCGCGCGCGGGCGTGCGGGCCGGCGGCACGTGCCGTTCGGCCTCGAAGCGGAAACCGGGCACCATCGGCCGCGGCGCCGTCCTGGCGGGCGGCTCGGCCGGAGCGGCGGTGCGGCTCTCCTCCTGTCGCGCGGCCGGCGCGTCGATGCCGGTGGCCACCACCGACACCCGCATGCGGCCCTCCATGGTCTCGTCGAAGATGGCGCCGAAGATGATGTTGGCCTCCGGGTCCACCTCCTCCCGGATGCGGTTGGCCGCCTCGTCCACCTCGTAGAGGGTGAGGTCCGGACCGCCGGTGATGTTGATGAGCACGCCGCGCGCGCCCTTCATGGACACTTCGTCGAGCAGCGGATTGGAGATGGCCGCCTCCGCCGCCTCGATGGCGCGCCGCTCGCCCTCGGCCTCGCCGGTCCCCATCATCGCCTTGCCCATCTCGCTCATCACCGTGCGGATGTCGGCGAAATCGAGATTGATGAGGCCCGGCATCATGATGAGGTCGGTGATGCCGCGCACGCCCATGTGCAGGACCTCGTCCGCCATGCGGAACGCCTCCTTGAAGGTCGTCCGCTCGTTGGCGAGGCGGAAGAGGTTCTGGTTGGGGATGACGATGAGGGTGTCGACGTACTGCTGGAGCTCCCGGATCCCCGCCTCGGCGAGCCGCATGCGGTGCGCCCCCTCGAAGTGGAAGGGCTTGGTCACCACGCCGACGGTGAGGATGCCGAGCTCGCGCACCGCCCGCGCGATCACCGGTGCCGCACCGGTGCCGGTGCCGCCGCCCATGCCGGCGGTGATGAACACCATGTTGCTGCCCTGCAGGTGATCCAGCACCTCCTCCAGCGACTCCTCCGCCGCGGCCCGGCCGATCTCCGGGCGGGCACCGGCGCCGAGGCCGTGGGTGATGGATGCGCCGAGCTGCACCCGGCGCTCGGCCAGGCAGTGGGTGAGGGCCTGGGCATCGGTGTTGCAGACGACGAAGTCGACCCCCTCGAGATGCGCGGTGATCATGTTGTTGACCGCGTTGCCGCCGGCACCGCCGACGCCGACGACGGTGATGCGCGGCTTGAGGTCGTGCGTGATGGGCATGGTGAGATTGATGGTCATCCTTCCTCTCTCCTCCGACGTCGCGTCGAGGTCCTTCTCTCTCCCTTCTCCACACCGGCCGTGGGCAGGCGGCCGGTGTTCCGGTCGGCCCCGGAGGCCGCCGAAACTCAGTCGTCTCCGACGAACCAGCGGGCGAGACGGCCGAGCAGCCCGCCCGGCGGACGACGTCCGAGCTCCTGGAAGGAGAGCCCGCCGTCGTCGCCGGAGGCCAGCGCCAGCGCACCGCTCGCCGCCGCCAGCGACGGATCGTCCTCGATCCCCTGCGGCCCGAAGACCAGTCCGAGGCGGGCGCGGCGCACCGGCAGGCCGAAGACCCGCTCGGCCAGCTCCACGAGGCCCTCGAGCTGGGCGCCGCCGCCGGTGAGCACCACGGCGCGCGGCGGCCGGCCGTCGAACAGGTCGCGCTGCGCCTCGATCCCCTCGGCCAGGAAGTCGAGGATCTCCTCGATGCGCGCGCGCAGGATGGTGGCGATCTCGGCGAGCGGTGCCGTGCGCTCGATGCCCTCGCCGTCGGCGGCGGGCACGTCGACGCGGGCGTCACCGTCGGGCGGGAAGAGATGGCCGTTCAGCACCTTGATGCGCTCGGCGGCGCGCCGCGAGGTGCCGAGACCGTAGGCGAGATCGTGGGTGAGGTGGACGCTGCCGTAGGGAACGGCGTAGGTGAACAGGAGCCGTCCGTCGGCCACGTGGGCGGCCGAGGTGGTGCCGGCGCCGAAGTCGAGCACCAGCGCGCCGCGTTCCGCCTCGTCCTCGGTGAGGGCGGCGGTGGCGGCGGCATAGGGCGCGGCGATCACGTCCTCGACTACGACGTGGCAGGACTCGACCAGATCGACGAGGGCGGCGAGGGCGTCGGCGTCGGCCAGCACCACGGTGGCCAGCAGCTCGAGGCGCTCGCCGCGCATGCCGCGCGGATCGCGCAGGGTGCGGCCGTCCACCGTCCCTTCCACCGGCACGGCGTGCAGGGCCGTCTCGCCGGGCTGGCGGGCGATGCGCACCGCCTCGTGCAGGGCGCGGCGGATGTGGGAGTCGCGCACGGCGTTGCCCTGCAGCGGCACGTCCACCCGCACCGTGCGCGAGCGCGGACGGCCGGCGGCGCCGACCACCACCACGCGCGAGAGCCTCTCGCCCGCCTGCTCCTCCGCCGCCTCCAGCGCCTCGGCGACGGCACGCCGCGCCGCATCGGCGTCCGTCACCGCCCCGGCGCGCAGGCCGCGCGATTCGGCGAGCGAGCGGGCCAGCAGGCCGAATCCGCGCGAGGGGCGCGGACGGGCCACGAGGCAGCGGATCCCGGCGGTCCCGAGATCGAGCACGGTGAGCGGCGTGGCGCGCAGGCGCGCGAGCACCGTCCCTCCGTCCGCCGTCTCGGATGGTGTGCACACGCTCACGTGCGTCCTCCTCCGGCGGCCGCCAGCACCGAGAGATCGGGCTCCACCGCCACGAGCCCGGGATGGCGCAGGTCCACCGCCACCACCGCCCGCTCCAGCAGCCGGTCGGCGGCCTCGAGCCGGGCGAGCCGCCCGAGCGCGTCGGCCACGTCCGACTCCGGCAGGCGGACCTCGATGCGCCCGTCGATCAGCAGGTTCCAGCGGCGTCCACCCACCCGCACCGCCGCGCGCACCCTCGGCGCGAGTTCCGGATGGCGTGCGAGGGCCTCCTGCAGCGCGGGCCAGGCGCGCGGCGCATCCTCGCCGAACAGCCAGGGGAGATCGCTGCCGGGGGGCGGCGTCGCCCCCCCCACGTGGCCCC
>BEIP01000334.1 GCA_002898955.1 bacterium HR39
CAGCGGATGGAGCACCTTCGGCAGATCGTTGCGCATGCGCGTGCCGCGGCCCGCGGCCAGCACCATGACGCAGGTCCCTTCGCTCACCACGTCGCCCCCGTCCGCTTCTGGACTCCGCCGGCGAAGGTAGCCATCTCGCCGCCGGCCACAAGCGCACGGGAACGGAGAAGGCGGCGTGGCGGCACGATCGGGCGTGGTGCTGTTCGACCTCGACGGCACGCTGGTGGAGACCCTGCCGGACCTCCACCGGGCCACCTGCGAACTGCTCGCCGAGGAGGGGCTGGAGCCGCTTTCGGCCGACGAGGTGCGCCGCATGATCGGCGACGGCGCCCGCGTGCTGGTGGAGCGGGCCTTCGCCCGCCGCGGCCGGCCGCTCGGGGACGGCGAGCTGGAGAGGCTGTATGCCCGCTTTCTCGAGCTCTACGAGGCCGATCCGGTGAGCGGCAGTCACGTGGTGGACGGCATTCCCGAGGCACTCGATAGCCTGCGCGCGGCCGGTGCGCGGCTCGCCGTGGTGACCAACAAGCCGCAGCGGCCGTCGCTCGCCATCCTCGAGACCTTCGACCTGCTGTCGCACTTCGATCTGGTGCTGGGCGGCGACCTGCTGCCGCGCCGCAAACCCGATCCGCTGCCGCTGCTCCATGCGCTGGAGCGGCTCGGCGGCACCCCCGCCGGCAGCGTCATGGTGGGGGACTCGCGAAACGACCGGCTCGCGGCGCGGGCGGCCGGGGTGCCCTGCATCCTGCGCAGCTTCGGCTACGGCGAGGTGGAGCCGGCGGCGCTCGATCCCGATGCGCTGGTCGACGACATGCGCACGCTGCCGCGGGTGGTGGCGGCGCTGCTGGACGGCAGGGGCGAGAGGGGAGCGTGAGCATGCTGGACTTCGAGAAGCCGGTCACCGAGCTCGAGGGCAAGGTGCGTGAGCTCCGCCGGCTGATGGAGACCGGCAATCTCGACCTCGGCGAGGAGATCCACCGGCTGGAACAGCGGGCCGCGCGGCTGCTCGCCCAGACCTACGCGAAGCTCACGCCCTGGCAGAAGACCCAGGTGGCGCGCCATCCCGACCGGCCCCACACCTCCGACTACGTCCGCCAGCTGATCGAGGACTTCACGCCGCTTTCCGGCGATCGCCTCTACGGCGAGGACGCCGCCATGATCGGCGGCATCGGCCGGTTCCGCGGCCGCTCGGTGGTGGTGATCGGCCAGGAGAAGGGGCGCGATACCACCGATCGGGTGCGCCACAACTTCGGCATGGCGCGTCCGGAGGGCTACCGCAAGGCGCAGCGCCTGATGCGCCTCGCCGAGCGCTTCGGCCTGCCGGTCCTCACCTTCGTCGACACGCCGGGTGCCCAGCCCGGCATCGGGGCCGAGGAGCGCGGCCAGGCGGAGGCCATCGCCCGCAGCATCGAGACCTGCCTCGACCTGACGGTGCCGGTGATCGCCACGGTCATCGGCGAGGGCGGCTCGGGCGGGGCGCTCGCCATCGCCACCGCCGACCGGGTGCTGATGCTGGAGCACGCCATCTATTCCGTGATCTCGCCGGAGGGCTGCGCCGCCATCCTCTGGCACAGCGCCGAGAAGGCGCCCGATGCGGCCGGAGCGCTGCGTCTCACCGCCCAGGACCTGCTGCAGCTCGGGCTGATCGACGAGATCGTCGAGGAGCCGGTGGGCGGCGCGCACCGGGCGCCGCAGACCACCATCGGGCGCGTGGGCGAGGCCATCGCCCGTCATCTGGAGGAGCTGGCGGGCGTCCCCGGCGGGGAGCTCAGGCGTCGGCGGCGGGAGAAGTTCCTGAAGATGGGTGCGCCGCAGGAGGCGTGAGCGCGCCGCGGCGGCCCCCCGCAGATGGCGCCACAGGGCCGGCGCGAGGGCGAGAAGCCCGAGGCCCAGAAGCGGCAGCAAAAAGCGCGGCTCGAGGATGACCGCGGGATCGGGACGTTCGCCGCGGGCCAGCAGCTCGCCCAGACCCGAGCCGATGGCGGCATAGACCAGCCCGCCCGGCAGGATGCCGAGGAAGGTAAAGACCACGTAGGGCAGGAGCCGCATGCCGAGGAAGGCCGGGACCAGATTGACCAGCCAGAAGGGGAAGACCGGCACGAGCCGCAGGAACAGCAGCCAGGACGGCCCGTGATCGGCGAAGGCGCGCTCGAGTGGCGCGAGATACGCGCCGGCGCGCCGGCGCAGCGGCTCGCGCAGCACACCGCGGGCGAGCAGGAAGACCAGCGTCGCGCCCGAGGTGGCTCCGAGCGCCGACCACAGCGTGCCGAAGAGCGTGCCGAACAGCCAGCCGCCGGCCATGGTGAGCACGGCCGCGCCGGGCAGCGAGGCGGCCACGGCGAGAGCGTAGAGGGCGACGAACAGCAGCGGCGCCAGCAGCGGATGTGCGTCGACCCGGGCCTTCAGGCCCAGGTGGTGACGGGCGAGGGTCTCGACGTCGAGCGCCGCGTCCAGCCCCCACATGCGGACCGCGAGCGCGGCGGCGACCAGTCCGCCGAAAACCATCAGCGGCAGGAGCACGCGACGCGTGCGGCCCGGGGTCGGACTCATCTCCAGAGCCTCCGCAGCTTCACCCAGCCCCGCACCCACGGACCGAAGACGAGGTCCTCGAACACGGCGGCCGCGGCGCGGCGCGGCAGCTCGGCGAAGGACGGATAGGGCATGGTGGTGGCGGCGATGCGCGCCAGCGCATCGCGCCGCCCCAGCGCCGGCAGGAGCTGGGCGCCGAACTCGATCGCCCGCGGCCCCACCGCCGCGATCCCGCGAAGCCGCCGCCGGCGGTCCACGCACAGCTCCACGAAGCCCTCCATCGCATCCTCGGCGCAGGCCCGATCGCTCTCCGCATACGGCAGGCGCACCCGCTGCCGCCCGCCTCCGTCCTCCGCATCGATCTCGCCCACGGCGAAGACTTCGGGATCGGTCCACAGCGTGTGCGGCACCCGTAGATGATGGTAGCGGGCGGGAATGCCGAGGAGCGCGTTCTTCA
>BEIP01000335.1 GCA_002898955.1 bacterium HR39
AGGGGCACGGGACGTCGCGGGGATCTCCACATGGCGGCCTTCGACGCACGCTTCCGCCGGGAGCTCGCCGAACTGTTCCGCTGGCGCCGCGACGTGCGGCGCTTCCGCACCGATCCGGTGCCGGCGGAGCTGGTCGAGGAGCTTCTGCGCCTCGCCGATCTGGCGCCCTCGGTGGGCAACAGCCAGCCGTGGCGCTTCGTGCTGGTGGAGGACGCGGAGCGGCGCCGGCGCGTGCGGCAGAGCTTCGAGCGGGTCCACCGCGCGGCCCTCGCGGGCTATGCCGGCGAGCGGGCGCCCCTCTACGCCTCGCTGAAGCTGGAGGGCATGGACCGTGCGCCGGTGCAGATCGCCGTCTTCTGCGACGAGGCGACGTCACAGGGTCACGGCCTCGGGCGCCCCACCATGCCCGAGACCCTCTGCTGGTCGGTGGTGCTGGCGGTGGGCCAGCTCTGGCTCGCGGCCCGGGCTTTTGGCCTGGGCATGGGCTGGGTGTCGATCCTCGATCCCGGGGAGGTGACGCGGATCCTGGAGGTGCCGGACGGCTGGCGCTTCGTCGCCTGGCTGTGCCTGGGCTGGCCGGAGGAGGAGCACACCGACCCGGAGCTCGAGCGGGCCGGCTGGCAGGCGCGCACGCCGCTCGCATCACGCATCCTGCGCCGGTGAAGGGGCCGGTGCCGTGGCATGGGCGGCCGTGAGCGTGCGAAAGCGCAGGGCGAGCTGCAGGCTGCGGGCCGCGAGGAACAGCAGGAAGGCACCCCACAGGCCGGGATGGCCGAGAAGCGGCACCAGCACCGCCGCAGCGAGGAAGAAGGTGAGGGCCGCTACCAGCATGGTCTCGCGCAGCTCGCGGCTTCGCACCGCGCCGGCGAAGATGCCATCCAGCGCGAAGGCCGGTGCCGCGGCCAGCGGGACGAGGGTGGCGAGGGGCACCAGGTCTGCGGCGCGTGCGCGGATCTCCGGCAGATCCGTGAACAGCGGGATCCACAGATCGGCCAGCGCCCACACGGCCACGGCGGCGAGTGCGGCGGTGGCCAGGGCGTGTTCGAGGGCGATGCGGGCGGCACTTCGCACGGCTTCGGGATCGCCCCGGCCCACGGCGCGGCCGACCATGGTCTCGGCGGCGAAGGCGAAGGCGTCGAGGCCGTAGGAGGAAAAGGTGAAGACCTGCAGCAGCACCGCATTGGCCGCGAGCGCTTCCGTCCCGAGACGGCCGGCCACGAGCGGCAGGGCGAGGAAGACGGACTGGAGCGCGACGTTGCGCACGAAGAGATCGCGGTTGACCCGCAGCAGCTCGGCGAGCGCCGCCCGCTCGCGCAGGGCCTCGCGCCATCCCGCTCCGGGGCCGGTCCGCCGTCGCGCCAGCGCGAGGCCCAGGCCGCAGGCGGCAAGGTCGGCGCCGGCGGTGGCGGCGCCGATGCCGGTGGCCCCGAGGCCGAGGCCTACCGCCAGCAGGACGTCGAGCGCGGCGTTGACGGCGGCGTGCAGCCCCACAAGGCGCAGCGGCGTACGGGCATCGCCGAGGCCCAGGAACCAGCCCTGCAGGGTGAAGAGGGCGAGCTGGGCGGGAAAGCCGGGAAGGCGCGCACCCAGATAGGCGCGCAGCTCCGCCGCCATCACGGGATCGGGAGCGAACAGCCCGGCGGGCGGTCCAAGCAGGACCAGCGTCGACAGCACCACCGGCACGGCCAGCAGACCGGCCAGCACGAGGGAACGGACGAGATGGCCGCGCACGCGCGCGCAATCCCCCGCTCCGGCCGCCACCGCCACGGGGCCGGTGGTGCCCATGCGGAGAAAGCCGAAGAGGAACAGCAGGGCGCTCGCGAGGGTCGCTCCCGCATGCACGGCGGCGAGCGGTGCGGGATCGCCGAGCCGCCCGGCCACGGCCACGTCCACCGCACCGGCGAAGGGGACGGCGAGGTTGGCGAGCGCGATGTCGCGCGCAAGGCGCAGGCTCTCGCGCCGCAGGACCGCGCTCACCGGCACTCAGCCCGCGGCGAGCACCCGGGCGGCCAGCGTTCGGTCGACATTGCCGCCGGAGAGCACGACCACGACGGTGCGCCCCGCCACGTCCAGCTTTCCGGCCAGCACGGCCGCGAGCGCCACCGCCCCGCCCGGCTCCACCACCAGCTTCAGCCGGTCGAAGGCGGTGCGCATGGCCTCCTCCACCTCGGCGTCGCTCACCGCGAGGCCGCCCGTCACCTGCGTGCGGTTGAGGGCGAAGGTGAGCTCGCCGGGCTCGGGCGCGAGCAGGGCGTCGCAGATGCTGGTGCGGCCCGGTTCGTTGCGCAGCCGCACACCCGCCTCCAGCGAGCGGCGGGTGTCGTCGAATCCCTCGGGCTCGACGGTCCACAGCTCGCCGTGCGGCACCAGCGCCCGCAGCACGAGGCCGATGCCGGCGGTGAGCCCGCCGCCGCCGCAGGGCACCAGCACCAGATCGGGCAGGGTGGAGCGGGCCAGCAGGTCGCGGACGATCTCGAGCCCGACGGTGCCCTGACCGGCGATGACCAGCGGCTCGTCGTAGGGGCGCACGATCACCGCGCCGGTGCGCCGGGCGATCTCCGCCCCCACCTCCTCGCGGCGCTCGCGGGCCGGGTCGTAGAGCACGACCTCGGCACCGAGGGCTTCGGTGGTGCGGCGTTTGATCTCCGGTGCGGTGGCCGGCATGACGATGGTCGCCGGAATGCCGAGCAATGAGGCGGCGAGTGCCACGCCCTGGGCGTGGTTGCCGGACGACCAGGCCACCACCCGCGGCGGCCGCAGCGTCGCGAGCGCGTTGTAGGCGCCGCGGAACTTGAAGGAGCCGGTGAGCTGCAGGACCTCGGGCTTGACCAGCAGCCGGCCGCCGAGACGGCGATCGAGCAGCGGATCCGAGAGGAGCGGCGTATGGCGTGCCACGCCGTGCAGGCGGCGGGCGGCCGCCAGGACGTCGCGCAGGGCGGGCGGCTCCACCACCCGCCCGTCGGAAAGGTGCAGCCC
>BEIP01000336.1 GCA_002898955.1 bacterium HR39
GGCGGGACGCGCCCTCGTCTTCACCATCGAGGGCCCCATCGGCCCCGCCACCGCCGACTACATCCACCGCGGCTTCGGGCGGCTCGTCGAGGAGGGGGCGGATCTCGTCGTCCTGCGCATCGACACGCCGGGCGGGCTGGATGCCTCCATGCGCGAGATCGTCCGCGACATCCTCGCGAGCCCCGTGCCGGTGGCGGGCTGGGTGGGCCCGGCCGGCGCCCGGGCCGCATCCGCGGGTGCCTACATCCTCATGGCCACCCACATCGCCGCCATGGCCCCCGGCACCGCGGTGGGGGCCGCCACGCCGGTGGCGCTGGGCGGACCCGGAACGCCGCCGCCCGACGGGAACGGCGGTGACGGCGGCAAGGGCAAGGACGGCGGGGACGCGGGCGGGGAGGAGGGTCCGCGCCGCCCCGGGCTCATGGACAAGGCCCTCGAGGACGCGGCCGCCTACATGCGCTCGCTCGCCCGGCTGCGCGGGCGCAATGTGGAGTGGGCCGAGCGCTTCGTGCGCGAGGCGAAGAGCCTCTCGGCGGAAGAGGCGGTGGAGCTCGGCGTCGCCGATCTGCCGGCCCCGTCCATCGAGGAGCTGCTCGCGGCCATCGACGGTCGCAGGGTGAAGATGGACGGCCGCGAGGTCGTGCTCGGGACCGCCGGCATGGCCGTCGTCGCCGTCGAACCGGACTGGCGCACGCGCCTTCTGGCGATCCTCACCAATCCCAACGTGGCCTATCTGCTGCTGCTCATCGGCATCTACGGCATTGTCCTCGAGTTCTACAGCCCCGGGCTCACCGGCCCCGGACTGGTGGGCGCCATCTCGCTCCTGCTCGCGCTCTACGCCCTCGCCATCCTGCCGGTCAGCTACGTGGGGCTCGCCCTGGTGCTGCTCGGCGCGGCGCTGCTGGTGGCGGAGCTGTTCATCGGCAGCTTCGGCGTGCTCGGCGTGGCCGGCATCGTCTCGCTGGCCGCGGGCGGCCTGCTCCTGTTCGAGGAGGACGTGCCGGGCTTCGCCGTCTCCCTGTGGCTGGTCACCGGTGTGGCGGGCGGCGGCGGTGCGCTCCTGCTGGCGGCGGGCTGGATGGTGGCGAAGAGCCGGCTGCGGCGGGTGGAGATCGGCCCCGAGCGCATCGTCCACGCCCGCGCCACCGTGCTCTCCTGGCACGAGGGCGAGGGGGAGGTGCGCTTCGAGGGCGAGGTGTGGCAGGCCCGCGGGCCGCGGGAGCTCGCGCTGGGAACGGAGGTCGAGGTGGTGGGGCGCGAGGGGCTGGTGCTGGAGGTGCGGCCCGTCGCGCGGGAGGAGGGACGCCCATGATCGTGTCACTGCCGTTCGCCCTGCTGATCATCCTGATCGTCCTGCTGTCCTCGCTGCGGGTGGTGCGCGAGTACGAGCGGGCGGTGGTGTTCCTGCTGGGCCGCTTCTGGAAGGTGAAGGGGCCGGGCCTCATCATCGTCGTCCCGGTGATCCAGCAGGCGGTCAAGGTGGACCTGCGCACGCGGGTTCTCGACGTTCCCACCCAGGACGTCATCTCGCGGGACAACGTCTCGGTGAAGGTGAACGCGGTGGTGTACTACCGCGTGGTGGATCCCGAGAAGGCGGTGATCCGCGTGGAGGACTTCCAGCTCGCCACCAGCCAGCTCGCCCAGACCACCCTGCGCTCGGTGCTGGGCCAGCACGAGCTGGACGAGATGCTGGCCGAGCGCGAGAAGCTCAACGCCGACATCCGCCGCATCCTCGACGAGCAGACCGACGCCTGGGGCATCAAGGTCTCCAACGTCGAGATCAAGCACGTGGACCTGGACGAGAGCATGATCCGCGCCATCGCCCGCCAGGCCGAGGCGGAGCGCGAGCGGCGCGCCAAGGTGATCGCCGCGGAGGGCGAGTTCCAGGCGGCGCAGCGCATGCTGGAGGCGGCGGAGATCATGGCGCGCCGGCCCGAGGCCATGCAGCTGCGCTATCTCGTGGCGCTGCAGGACATCGCCAACGAGAAGACCCAGACGCTGGTCTTCCCCATCCCCATCGAGCTCGCCAGACTGCTGCCGCATTTGGGGCGTGCGGCATCCGACGGAGCGCCGCATGAGTGATCCCGCCCGCATCCCCGAGCGCAACCGCGCCATCGCCGATCGCCTGCGGCAGGCGGCGGAGCTGCTGGAGGCCAAGGGCGAGAACCCGTTCCGGGTGCGGGCCTACCGCGAGGCGGCGCAGGTGCTGGAGCGTCTCGAACGCGACGTGGCGGACATCCTCGACCGGGAGGGGATCGAGGGCCTGCAGCGGCTCCCGAAGGTCGGCCCCTCCATTGCCGCCGCCATCACCGAGATGGTGCGCACCGGGCGCTGGTCGCAGCTCGAGCGTCTCAAGGCCGAGGTGGACCCAGTGGCACTGCTCTCCAGCATTCCGGGCCTCGGCCCCGAACTGGCGCGCCGCATCCACGAGACGCTCGGCATCTCGACCCTCGAGGAGCTGGAAGCGGCCGCCTGGGACGGGCGGCTGGAGCAGGTGGAGGGCATCGGTCCGCGTCGGGCTGCGGCGATCCGCGCCGTGCTGGCGGAGCTTTTGAGCCGCGCCAAGCCCTGGCGGCGCCGCCCGCCGGCGGAGGAGCCGGACGTGGGCACGCGGCTCGAGCTCGACGAGGAGTACCGCCGCAAGGCGGAGGCCGGACTGCTGCCGAAGATCGCGCCGCGCCGCTTCAATCCCACCGGCGAGGCGTGGCTGCCGGTGATGCACGCGAAGCGCGGCCCCTGGCACTTCACGGTGCTCTATTCCAACACCGCCCGCGCCCACGAGCTGGGCAAGACCCGCGACTGGGTGGTGATCTACTTCTACCGTGACGGCAAGGCCGAAGAGGGACAGCGCACGGTGGTCACCGACACCCGCGGCCCGCTCGCCGGAAAGCGCGTGGTGCGCGGGCGCGAGGAGGAGTGCATGCGCTACTACGGCATCGTCTCGGCCGATCCGCCGGCGCGCGGCGAGCCCCTC
>BEIP01000337.1 GCA_002898955.1 bacterium HR39
GAGGCGCTCGCGGCCGTAGCCGACGTTGACGCACCACAGTCCCGCCATGCCGTCCAGCAGCCGGCGGCCGTCGGCCGTCTCGATCCAGCAGCCCTCGGCCCGCACCACGATGCGGCTCCCGCGCGCGGCGAGCTCGCGGAAGGTGGTGAAGGGGTGCAGGTGGTGGCAGGCGTCCAGCCGCACCAGCGTCTCGGGATCGGGCAGGTCCATCCTCGCGCTCTCCCCGCAGGGTCCGCCTGCGCACCTCAGACGTTGAGCAGCAGGTGCTCGCGTTCCCAGGAACTGATCACCCGCTGGTAGGCCTCGTGTTCGCAGCGCTTCACGGCGAGATAGAGGCGCACGAAGTCTTCGCCGAACAGCTCCTCGAGCGGCTTCGACTGCTGCAGCTTGCGCATGGCGTCGGGCATCTGCTGCGGCAGGGTCTGAGCGAGGCGATAGGCGCTGCCCTGGACCGGCTCGCTCGGCTCGATCTCCTGCTCGAGCCCGAGTAGGCCGCAGGCCAGCGTGGCGGCGATGGCGAGATAGGGATTGGCGTCGGCGCCGGCGATGCGGTTCTCCACCCGGGTGGCCTCGGGCTTGGATTCGGGCACCCGCAGGCCGGCCGTGCGGTTCTCGATGCCCCAGTGGACGTTGATGGGGGCCGTCGACCAGCGCCGCAGGCGCCGGTAGGAATTCACGTTGGGGGCGAGCAGCAGCATGGCGTGCGGCAGGTACTTCTGCAGCCCGCCGATGAAGTGGAGGAAGAGAGACGAGAAGCGCTCGTTGCCTTCGCCGGCGAAGACGTTGCGGCCGGTGGCACGGTCGTAGAGACTGACGTGGACGTGCATGGCCGAGCCCGGCTCGGTCTCGATGGGCTTGGCCATGAAGGTGGCGTAGATGCCGTGCTTGAGGGCGGCCTGGCGCAGCACCCGCTTGAACAGGAAGGTCTGGTCGGCGAGCTCCAGCGGATCGCCGTGGTTGAAGTTGATCTCCATCTGCGCGGCGCCCGCCTCGTGCGAGAGCGTGTCGATGTCGATCCGCATCGCCTCGCACCAGTCGTAGACGTCCTCGAAGACGGGATCGAACTCGTTGACCGCGTCGATGCCAAAGCTCTGGCGGGCGGTCTCGGGACGTCGCGAGCGGCCGACGGGCGGCTCCAGCGGATAGTCCGGGTCGGTGTTGATCTTGGTGAAGAAGAACTCGAGCTCCGGCGCCACCACCGGCCGCAGGCCCCGCTCCTCGTAGAGCTTCAGGATCCGCCGCAGCACGTGGCGCACGGCGAAGGGCACCGGCGTGCCGTCGTGGTAGTGGGCGTCGGCGATCACCACCGCCGTCGGCTCCTCGTACCACGGTACGAGACGGATGGAGGCGGGGTCCGGATGGAGCCGCACGTCGCGGTCGATGGGATCGATCACCCCGTCCTCGGGATCTTCGCCCGTCACCGTCTGGGCGAAGATGCTCTCCGGCAGGCGCAGGGTCTCCTCCTCGACGGAGAGGAGGAACTTGTCGGTGGGGAGGATCTTGCCGCGGGCGATGCCGTTGATGTCGGGGATGACGCACTCGACCTCGGTGATGTGGTGCTCACGCACCCAGCTCTCGAACTGCGCGCGTCTCGACGTGGACGTCATGGCCGGATCTCGTCTGGGCGCGCCGGCGCACCGCCTCGGCGAAGGCCGAGAACAGCGTCCGGTGCACGGGATACTCGGGAATGCGCCACTCGGGATGCCACTGCACCCCGAGGGCGAAGGCGGGAGCGCCCTCGACGCTCACCGCCTCGATGGTGCCGTCGTCCGCCACCGCCTCCACCCGCAGCCCCGGGGCGAGGCGGTCGATGGCCTGGCCGTGCAGCGAGTTGACGGTGATCTCGCCCGCGCCGAAGAGCTTCTCCAGCACGCCGCCCGGCAGGATGCGCACGGGATGTGCCGGGGCGTAGCGCTGCGGCCAGGGCTTCGTCCTGTCGCTGCGGTGATCGCGCCGGCCGGGCAGCTCGTGGACCTTCGGGTGCAGCGTGCCACCCAGCGCCACGTTGAGCTCCTGGATGCCGCGACAGATGGCGAAGAGCGGCACGCCCAGCGCGATGGCGCGGTGGATGAGCCGCAGCACCGTCTCGTCGCGGGCGGGATCGTTGAAGTCGCCCTCGAAGGACTCGCCGCCCCAGCGCCAGGGCTCGACGTTGGAGGGGCTGCCGGTGACCAGCAGCCCGTCGAGGCGGGCGAGGAGCGAATCGACGTCGAGCCGCTCGCCCAGCGCCGGCACGATCACCGGCACGGCGTCGCAGCCCACCACCACCGCGTCGACATATCTGTCGACTACGCGGTGGACGGCATGATGGTCTTCGTGCCGCAGGCAGGCGGTCACGCCGACGAGCGGTCGCTGCACGGGAGCCCTCCGCGGAACGGGCGGTCCTGCACGAATCCCCGACGGCCACGCGGCTCATCTAAGGGCTGCCGCGATCGCCGGCAAGCGAGCCCCTCGGACGACTTGGCGGGCCGCGCCGGGCATGGTGCGGGGGAGCTCCGGGACGAGCCCCGCGCATCCCCGCGCCGCCATTGCCGCCGGAGTCCGCATCCGCTTCCGTCCTTCACCCCTCGGCATCGAGGCCGCGGATGGTGCCGTCGGGGTCCACGTCCACCGACAGGGCGGCGGGGCGGCGCGGCAGGCCCGGCATGGTCATGATGTCGCCGCAGATGACCACCACGAAGCCGGCGCCGGCGGAAAGGCGCACCTCGCGCACCGGCACCACGTGACCCTTGGGGGCGCCGCGCAGCTCCGGATCGGTCGAGAAGCTGTACTGGGTCTTGGCGATGCACACCGGCAGGTCCCGGTAGCCGGCAGCGTCGAGCTCGCGGAAGCGGTCGCGCACCCGCTTGTCGGCGATCACGTCGGCCGCGCCGTAGATCTCGGTGGCGATGGTGCGCACCTTCTCGAACAGCGGCATGTCCAGAGGATAGAGGAAGCGGAATCCCCGTCCGTCGCGCGGA
>BEIP01000338.1 GCA_002898955.1 bacterium HR39
CGCCCTCGAGCGCATGACCCGCGCCTGCATCGACAACATCCTGACGCTGCTGCGCGGCGAGGTCCCGGGCGAGGGGCGGCTGCTCAATCCGCAGGCGCTGGCGCGCGCCTTCGCCCGGCGGGAGATGCGAGCGGAAGGACGATGAAGAGGACGGAGACGATCATCGACGTGGGGGGCACCGGCAAGCCGGTGCCCATCTACGGGCCGGAGGCCTTCGAAGCCATGCGGCGGGCGGGCCGGCTCGCCGCCGAGACGCTGGACTTCATCACCCCCTACGTGTGTCCCGGCATCTCCACCGGCGAGCTCGACCGGCTGATCGACGCCTTCATCCGCGACCACGGCGCCGTGCCGGCCACGCTGGGCTACCGCGGCTATCCCAGGAGCTGCTGCATCTCCGTCAACCACGTGGTCAACCACGGCATCCCCAGCGACGACAAGATCCTCAGGGAAGGCGACATCCTCAACATCGACGTCACCGTCATCCTCGACGGATGGTACGGTGATACCAGCCGCATGTTCTACGCCGGCGATCCGGAGAAGGTGCCCGTCAAGGGCCGGCGGCTCGTCGAGGTCACCTTCGAGGCCATGTGGGCCGGCATCCGGGCGGTGCGCCCGGGCGCGACGCTGGGGGATGTGGGCCACGCCATCCAGTCGCTGGCCGAATCGCACCGCTTCTCGGTGGTGCGCGAGTTCGTCGGCCACGGCATCGGCCGCGCCTTCCACCAGCCGCCGGAGGTGCGGCACTTCGGCAGGCCGGGACAGGGCCTGGTGCTGCGCCCGGGCATGATCTTCACCATCGAGCCGATGATCAACGCCGGCCGGCCCGAGGTGAAGATCCTCTCCGACGGCTGGACCACCGTGACCCGCGACCGCTCCCTCTCCGCCCAGTTCGAGCACACGGTGGGGGTCACCGAGGACGGCGTCGAGGTCTTCACCCTCTCGCCGAAGGGCTGGCACATGCCGCCCTACGAGCTCGACGCGCTGCGCGACGAACCGGCGGAAACGTGAGCCCGCACCGCGCCGTCTTTCCCGCGGCGAAGCGGCGCCCCGAAACGGACGACCCGGCCCGAGGGCCGGGTCGCCGCTTTTGGCGGGCGTGGGTGCCGATGCTCAGTGGGCGCCCTGCATGGCCGCCACCGCCGCGAGCAGCAGCAGCGCCACGATGTTGGTCACCTTGATCATCGGGTTGATGGCGGGACCGGCGGTGTCCTTGTAGGGATCACCCACCGTGTCGCCGGTCACGGCCGCCTTGTGGGCATCCGATCCCTTGCCGCCGTAGTGGCCGTCCTCGATGTACTTCTTGGCGTTGTCCCAGGCGCCGCCGCCCGAGGTCATGGCGATGGCGAGGAACAGGCCGGTGACGATGGTGCCCAGCAGCAGGGCGCCCACCGTGGTGAAGGCGGCCGCCTGACCGGCGATGGCGTCCACCACCAGGTAGACGACGATCGGGGCCAGCACCGGCAGGAGCGACGGCACGATCATCTCCCTGATGCCGGCCTTGGTCAGCATGTCCACCGCGCGGCCGTAGTCGGGCTTCTCCGTCCCCCCCATGATGCCCGGCTTCTCGCGGAACTGCCGGCGCACCTCCTCGACGATGGCGCCGGCCGAGCGGCCCACCGCCAGCATCGCCATGGAGGCGAAGAGGAAGGGCAGCATGCCGCCGACGAACAGTCCGATCACCACGAAGGGATCGGAGAGGGTGAAGCGCACCTCGAGGTCGGGGAAGAAGTGGTGCAGGTCGTTCACGTAGGCGACGAACAGCACGATGGCGGCGAGACCGGCCGAGGCGATGGCGTAGCCCTTGGTCACGGCCTTGGTGGTGTTGCCCACCGCATCGAGCGCGTCCGTCACCTCGCGCACGGAATCGGGCAGCCCCGCCATCTCGGCGATGCCGCCGGCGTTGTCGGTGACCGGGCCGTAGGCGTCCAGGGTGACCACCACGCCGGTGAGGGCGAGCTGGGTGGCCGCCGCCACGGCGATGCCGTAGATGCCGGCGTTGAGATAGGCGATCAGGATGCCGGCGCAGATGACGATCACCGGCAGGGCCGTCGCCTCCATGGAGATGGCGAGACCCTGGATGATGTTGGTGGCGTGACCGGTGGTGGATGCCCTGGCGATGAGCTGCACCGGCCGGTGCGTGGTCCCGGTGTAGTAGTCGGTGATCCACATGATGAGGCCGGTGATGACGATGCCGAGCACGGCACAGATGAAGATGTTCCAGCCGGTGAAGGCCGGACCGACGTTCATCCCGCCGATGGCGCCCTGGTAGACCGGCTCGCCCAGTCCCAGCACCAGCCAGGTGGCCGGGATCAGCAGGATCGCCGAGACGACCGCCGCAGCCCAGAAGCCCTTGTAGAGGGCGGCCATGATGTTGCGCGACGGGCCGAGCCTGACGAAGAAGGTCCCGATGATCGAGCCGATCAGGCACACGCCGCCCACCACCAGCGGATAGAGCATGAGCGCCCACTTCCCGGCGCCGGTGAAGAAGATGGCGCCGAGCAGCATGGTGGCGGACATGGTGACCACGTAGGTCTCGAACAGGTCGGCCGCCATGCCGGCGCAGTCGCCGACGTTGTCGCCCACGTTGTCGGCGATCACCGCCGGATTGCGCGGATCGTCCTCGGGAATGCCGGCCTCGATCTTGCCGACCAGGTCGGCGCCCACGTCGGCACCCTTGGTGAAGATGCCGCCGCCGAGACGGGCGAAGATGGAGATCAGCGAGGCACCGAAGGACAGGCCGACCAGCGCCTCCAGCAGGATGCGCTCGGGCACGCCCACCAGCAGCAGGAAGCCGTAGTAGACCGAAAGACCGAGCAGGCCGAGCGAGACCACCAGCATGCCGGTGATGGCGCCGGCCTTGAAAGCCACGTCCAGCGCTCCCTCGAGGCCCTTCCCGGCCGCGGCCGCGGCGGTGCGCACATTGGCCTGTACCGAGGTGGTCATGCCGATGTATCC
>BEIP01000339.1 GCA_002898955.1 bacterium HR39
GCTGATCGGCGGGCGCATCGTGCCGAGCTTCACCCGCAACTGGCTCGCGCGCATGGGCGTGCAGAGCCTGCCGGCTCCCTTCGGCCGGCTCGACGTGGCGACTCTCGCGCTCTGGGCCCTCACCCTCGCCGCCTGGGTGGCGGGGCTGCCCGAGGCGGTGCTCGGCCCGCTCTTCCTCGCCGCCGGTTTCCTGCACGCGGCGCGGCTCGTGCGCTGGCAGGGCCACCGCACCTTCGCCGAGCCGCTGGTGACCGTCCTGCACGCGGGATACGCCTGGCTGCCGGTCGGAGCCATCCTCTACGGGCTGGCGCTGCGCGGCATCGGCCTTCCGCCCTCCGACGCGCTCCACGCGCTCACGGCCGGTGCCATCGGCACCATGACCCTCGCGGTCATGACCCGCGCCTCGCTGGGCCACACCGGCCGCGAGCTCACCGCCGACGCCACCACGGTGGTGATCTACCTGATGGTGGTCACGGGGACGATGCTGCGCCTGCTGGCCCCCCTCACCGGCGATCCCCTCTCCTGGATGGCGCTGGCCGGGGCCTTCTGGGGCGGGGCCTACATGCTCTTCTTCGTCCACTACGCCCCCATGCTGGCGGCGCCGCGCGTCGACGCCGCGGCCGGCGCCGTCGGGAGGGGTTGACCGCGGTCAAGGCGGATCCGCGAGGCATCTTCCATCCTGCCCGCGCCGGTCGGACAGAGGACCCTCGACGGGTCGGGAGGCCACCCATGAGCGACGGCGAACGCGAAGAGCGCATCCCGCTGATGCAGCGGGTGCTGGACAACCCGTTCCTGCTGCTGTTCCTCGGCGTGACGATCCCCGCGGTGCTCTACCTGATGTGGGGATTGATCGAGATCACGCAGATCCCGGTGGCCGACTAGGGAGGGCGAAGCCATGGCGGTCTGGTCGCCGGAAAAGCGCGTCTGGTGGAACGAACCGGTGGAGCGCGGCGAGCTGCTGTGGGTCGCGATCGCGTTCCTCTGGGGCGTGTTCATGTTCTTCATGATGATCTACTGGCACATCAACGGCAATCAGAATCTCTCCACCGAGACATACAAGATCAAGCCGGAGGACTACGTGGCGAAGGTCGAGGCCTTCGTCGAACGTTACCAGGTCGGCGAGGAGGGCGACACCGGCGTGCCGGTGGTGGCGCCACCGCCCGGCAGCGACGTGTACCTGCTGGCGCGGCTGTGGGAGTTCTGGCCGGTGCTGCAGCTCCAGAAGGGCCAGAGCTACCGGCTGCACCTCTCCTCGGCCGACTGGCAGCACGGCTTCTCGCTGCAGCCGATCAACATGAACATCCAGGTCCATCCCGGCTACGAGCACGTGATGACCATCACGCCCATGGAGACGGGCGTGTTCGCGGTGGTGTGCAACGAGTACTGCGGTGCCGGTCACCACACCATGGTCGGGCGCATCCGTGTGGTCGAGCCGGGCCAGGGAGGATGAGCCATGGCGACGAGCGTGGGTGAAGTGGGCATCATCGGCGGCATCGCCGCGCAGTTCCGCACCTGCCCGGTGACGAAGCTGCGGGTGGATCTGGCCGCCGAGCGGCTCATCAAGGCCAATGCGGTGGCGGCGGTGGTCTTCCTCGCCATCGGCGGGCTCCTGGGCCTGCTGGTCGCGCTGACCCGCTGGCCCGCGGTCCATCTGCTCGATTCCGAGACCTTCTACGCCGTGCTGACCGGGCACGGCCTCAACGTGCTGCTGTTCTGGATCATCTTCTTCGAGATCGCGGTCCTCTACTTCGCCTCGGCGATCCTGCTCAACTGCCGGCTGGCGGCGCCGAAGCTCGCCTGGCTCGGCTTCGTGCTGATGGTGGTGGGGGCGCTTCTGGCCGACTGGGCGGTGCTGCAGGGCGATTCCAGCGTGATGTTCACCTCCTATGCGCCCCTGCAGGCTTCGCCCAACTTCTACCTCGGCCTGATCCTCTTCGCGGTGGGGGCGCTCATCGGCTGCGCGGTGTTCTTCGGCACGCTGGTGATCGCCCGCGAGGAGCGCACCTACGAAGGCTCGGTGCCGCTCGTGACCTTCGGCGCCATCACCGCGGCGATCATCGCGGTGTTCACCATCGCCTCCGGCGCCATCATCCTCATTCCCACCTGGCTGTGGTCGCTCGGCTATATCAGCCACATCGACTCGCTGATGTACAAGCTGGTGTGGTGGGGCATGGGCCACAGCTCCCAGCAGATCAACGTCTCGGCCCACGTGGCGGTGTGGTACGCCATCGCCGCGATCCTGCTCGGGGCGAAGCCGCTGTCCGAGAAGGTGAGCCGCACGGCGTTCCTCATGTACATCCTCTTCCTGCAGCTCGCCTGCGCACATCACCTGCTGGTCGAGCCGGGACTGTCGGCCGAGTGGAAGGTCTTCAACACCTCCTACGCCATGTATCTCGCGGTGCTCGGCTCGATGATCCACGGCATGACCGTGCCGGGCAGCATCGAGGCGGCGCAGCGCCGCAACGGCTACGTCAACGGCGTGTTCGAGTGGCTCAGGAAGGCGCCGTGGGGCAATCCCGCCTTCGCCGGCATGTTCCTGTCGCTGGTGATGTTCGGCTTTATCGGCGGGATCTCCGGCGTGGTGCTGGGCACCGAGCAGCTCAACATCATGATGCACAACACGCTCTACGTGCCCGGTCACTTCCACGGCACCGTGGTGGCGGGGACCACACTCGCCTTCATGGCCCTCACCTACCTGGTGCTGCCGCTGATCTTCCGCCGCAGGGTGGTGTGGCCGACGCTGGCGAAGTGGCAGCCCTATCTGTTCGGCATCGGCGCCGGCGGCATCTCGCTGTTCATGCTCGGCGCCGGCACGCTGGGTGCGCCGCGGCGGCACTGGGACCTCACCCTGTCGGACGCCATCCTCTCCTACGACTTCCAGCCCGCCGTCTACCTCATGCTCGGCCTCAACGGCATCTTCGCCATCCTCGCGGCGATCGGCGGCGCCCTCTAC